>DATCUL010000031.1:0-4110 GCA_036567405.1 Methyloversatilis sp.
CTGATGAACGACCCGGTATTCCGTCACTTCTTCGGCGACCGCCTCGGCAACCAGCCGCAGCGGCAAATGGGGCTGGGCTCGGGCGTCATCGTCAGCGAGGACGGTGTCGTGCTGACCAACAACCACGTAGTCGAGGCAGCCGACGAGATCGAAGTATCGCTGAATGAAGGCGGCAAGTACCCGGCCACGCTGATAGGCAGCGATCCGGAATCCGATCTGGCTGTATTGCGCGTCAAGGCGCCCAACAAGCTTCCGGCGGCAAGCTTTGGCGCCAGTGACACCTTGCGCATCGGCGATGTCGTGCTGGCGATCGGCAACCCATTCGATGTCGGGCAGACGGTGACGATGGGCATCGTGTCCGCACTCGGTCGGTCGCAACTGGGCATCAACACTTTCGAGAACTTTATCCAGACCGACGCCGCCATCAACCCGGGTAACTCGGGCGGCGCGCTGGTCGACGCCAACGGAAATCTGGTCGGCATCAACACGGCGATCTACTCGCGCAGCGGCGGGTCACTGGGCATCGGTTTCGCGATTCCCGCCAGCATCGCACGCAGCGTGATGGAACAGATCGTGGCCAATGGCTCGGTCACGCGTGGCTGGGTCGGCGTCGAGGTTCAGGAACTCACGCCCGAACTGGCTGAGAGCTTCAAGGTTCCGCCAGCCACGACCGGCGGGGCGCTGATCGCGGGTGTCATGCGCGGGAGCCCGGCCGACAAGGGTGGCATCCGCCCGGGAGACGTACTGCTTCAGGTCGAGGGCAAGAAGGTCAAGGACTCGGCCGGCATGCTGCAGTTGATCGCCGGACTCGTGCCCGGCAGACAGGCGACGCTCACGGTATACCGGAGTGGCAGCGAGCGCGACATTCAGGTGACCGTCGGAAAACGGCCGGTCAGCGCCCAACCCCAGCGCAGCGACGACTGATCAGACGTCTTCGGCCTGCGGCTTGCGCTCGGCCGATGTGCCGATGACACGCGCGCAAAGGATGCCAATCTCGAACAGGATGCACAGCGGAACCGCCAGCATGAGCTGGGACACCACATCCGGCGGCGTGACCACGGCGGCAACGATGAATGCGCCGACGATGACGTAGGGCCGCGCTTCCTTCAGTTTCTCCATCGACACCAGCCCGAAGCGCACCAGCACGATCACCACGATAGGTACCTCGAAGGTGACGCCGAAAGCCGTGAACATCGTCAGGACGAAGGACAGGTACTGTTCGATGTCAGGCGCCGGCGTGATGCTCTTCGGCGCGAACTGGGCGATAAAGTGGAACACCACGCCGAACACGAAGTAGTAGCAGAAGGCCATGCCGGTCACGAACAGCAGCGTGCTCGCGATGATCAGCGGCAGACCGAATCGCTTCTCGTGTGCATACAGGCCTGGCGCGACGAAGGCCCAGGCCTGATAGAGCACGACCGGCAACGCGATCAGGAAGGCCAGCATCAGCGTGACCTTTACGGGTACAAAGAACGGCGTCACCACACCGGTGGCGATCATCTTCGTGCCTTCCGGCAGCGCCACCATCAGCGGATGCGCCAGAAAGTCGTAGATGTCCGCCGCCCAGGGCATCAGGCAGATGAAGACGACAACCACCGCCACCACCGAGCGCAGCAGACGGTCGCGCAACTCGACCAGATGCGAAATGAAGCTTTCGGTCGGTTCGCTCATGCCTTGTCCGGACCCGTCGGCCTGACGACAACTGGCTCGGAAATGTCCAGGGACAGCTGACCGGACAGCGGCTCCGGAACGACGGCCGGAGCTGTCTCCGGCAGCGCCGGTTCAGTCGCGTTCTCGATGGCGGCGTACTTTTCCTGCTCGGCCATCGCTGCGCGCATCTGATCGCTCAGCCCTGTCACCTCGCCGCTGACCTGTGCAGTGACCGCACCTGCCTCGTTCCCGACCTCGCGGACCTGCTGCTCGACCTGGGACTGCAGCTTGCGCAGTTCTTCCAGCTGCATCTCGCGCGATATGTCGGATTTCACGTCGTTGACGTAGCGCTGCAGGCGCCCGAGCAGATGCCCCGCCGTGCGCGCCACACGCGGCAGGCGCTCGGGCCCGAGCACGATCAGCGCAACGATGCCGATGACGAAAAGTTCGGAAAAACCGATGTCGAACATGAAATGGACTGATGAGGCACGGAAGCATCAGCACCCCGTGCCGTTTGAAGGAGCGGCGAAAAGGCCGCGGCGGTCAGGACTTGACCTTTTCCTCGGCCTTGACGTCGATCGTGTGACCGACATGCTGGGTCGGCTGATCGGCCGATGTGGCGCCGCCTTCCGCCCCCTTCATGCCGTCCTTGAAGCCCTTGACCGCACCGCCGAGGTCGGAACCGATATTGCGCAGCTTCTTGGTGCCGAAGATCAGAAGCACGATGACCAGCACGATGAGCCAGTGAGTGATGCTGAACGAACCCATGATTACCTCTCGAAAACGATCATGGGCGGCAGGGGATCCGGGCCGCCCACGACATGCATGTGAAGATGATACACCTCCTGCCGACCCACCCTTCCGCAGTTGATCAGCGTCCGGAAACCGTCCGTACACCCGGCTTCACGGGCCAGATCGCCCGCTTTCGCCAGCATCCGGCCGAGCATGGCTTCATGCGCCGGCGCGGCGTCGGACAGCGTCGGAATATGCGCCTTCGGGATGATCAGGAAATGCACGGGAGCCACCGGACGGATGTCGTGGAACGCGAAGATCAGATCGTCCTCGTACAGCTTGCGCGACGGAATCCGGCCATCGATGATCTTGCAGAAGATGCAGTCTGGATCGTGCATGGAGTCAGTGTGTCCGTGTGATCGGGAGTATGGAATACGCGGATTGCCGTATTGCGTCGTCAGGCCGGCCGCGAACGCTTTTCGTCGATACCCGAGATGCCCTCGCGGCGGCGGAATTCATGCAGCACATCGTCGACCGTCAGGCCGTGATGCGCCAGCAGCACCATGCTGTGGAACCACAGGTCGCACACTTCCCGCACCAGATGGCCGGCATCACCGTCCTTGGACGCCATGATGGTTTCGGCAGCCTCTTCCGCAACCTTCTTGCAGATCGCGTCGGTACCCTTGTGCATCAGCGACGACACATAGGAGGAGCCCGGCTCGGCCGACTTGCGCTCGGCTATGGTCTGCGCGACACGACGAAGCACTTCGATATCAATCATTTGTAGATCTCATCCGGATTCTTGAGCACCGGGTCGGCCTCGGTCCACCGATCTTCGGCCAGCGCATGGAAAAAGCAGCTGTGCCGACCGGTATGGCAGGCGATGCCGCCGGTTTGTTCCACCTTGAGCAACAGGACGTCGCGGTCGCAGTCGAGGCGGATGTCGAGCACCCTCTGCGTGTGACCCGACTCTTCGCCCTTGTGCCAGAGCTTGCGGCGGGAACGCGACCAGAACACGGCTTCCTTCAGCTGGACCGTGCGCTCGAGCGCCTCGCGGTTCATCCAGGCAAACATCAGCACGTCACCGGTGGACGCTTCCTGCACGATGACCGGCAGCAGGCCGTTGTCGTCCCAGCCGATGTCCTTGATCCAGGCCGGCGTGCTCACAGCCTGACCTCGATGCCGCGGTCGCGCATGCGCTCCTTGGCCTCGCGCACCGTGTGCTGTCCGAAATGGAAGATGCTGGCGGCCAGCACGGCATCCGCACCGCCTTCCAGCACGCCATCGACCAGGTGATCGAGCGTGCCGACGCCACCCGACGCGATGACCGGGATGCGCACCGCGTCAGACACCGCACGCGTCAGCGCAAGATCGAAGCCGTTCTTCGTACCGTCCCGATCCATGCTGGTCAGCAGGATTTCACCGGCACCCAGCGCCTCCACCCGGCGCGCCCAGTCGACGGCGTCCAGTCCCGTCGGATTGCGTCCGCCATGCGTGAACACCTCCCAACAGGGGCGGCCGTCGCGGTCCTCGACGCGCTTGGCGTCGATGGCAACCACGATGCACTGCGAGCCGACCTTGCCGGACGCACGTGCAACCAGCTCCGGATCCTTGATCGCAGCCGTATTCATGCTGACCTTGTCGGCCCCTGCATTGAGCAGGCGACGCACGTCCTCGACCGCACGTACACCGCCGCCGACGGTCAGCGGAATGAACACCTGCTCGGCC
>DATCUL010000032.1:0-5368 GCA_036567405.1 Methyloversatilis sp.
CGCCACCTGGGCGAAGCTGGCTGTTGATAGCGGCGTCGCTGCCGGCATCACGACCGCAGGCCGCAGCTCGGCTGCTCCGAGCTCGACCGGCGCCTATGGCGACACCGGTTTCAACCTTGGTGTTGCTCACACCTTCTAATCGGTTTCCGATCAGAAAGTCGTGTTGAAACGGGCGCCTTCGGGCGCCCGTTTTTCGTTCACGCTTGCCGGATGCAGATTGTCCGGTCAGTTCGATAGTGCGATCGGTGCTCTGTTGTCCGGCGATCCGGTGTAATGGGGCTGTATCGGCGAAGAGTGGCGGTGCCCCTGGCCCGCGGTGCACCAAGGCCGACCGCGGCGCGTCCTGACCGGGTCGTTGATCTTGGCGATGTCCGAACCATTCGCCGGTCTGCTGACCGATCGCGGACTGCTGTGCCGTCGTCTGCTGTGGTGCTCGAGCCGAATTGACGGGTGACTGTTCAGCCTGCGTCGAGCAGGATGTCCACGCTGCCTGAAGCGCCAATCACCGGATCTGACGTCTTGGCGCCGATCAGGCGATATACGATGGTGTCGCCCTTGCCTTTCAGGTAGAGCGTCTGCGGTTCATGGAAGTCGTAGCGGTTGCGCAGTCGCAACCATGTTGCGGTGTCGACCTGAACCATGCCGGGTACGCCCTCCGAGGTGATGCGGCTGGCCAGATTCACCGTGTCGCCCCACAGGTCGTAGATGAACTTCTTCTTGCCGACCACGCCGGCCACTACCGGTCCGGTGCCTATGCCGATGCGCAGGTCGAGCAGCACGCCCGTGCCGGTGGTCTGATTGCGCAGCCAGTTCCGCATGTCGAGTGCCAGATCGGCAATCGCGACCGTGTAGTCGGCGGTGCTCTCGTTCAGTCCACCCGCGACCATGTAGGCGTCACCGATGGTCTTGATCTTCTCCAGACCGCGCGCCTCGGCCAACTCGTCAAACCGTGAGAACACGCGGTTGAGCATCGAGAACACCTGTGACGGCGTCATGCCGGCGGCCACCTGGGTGAAATTCACGATGTCGGCAAACATGACGCTGACGTCGGCGAAACCATCCGCGATGTTCTTTTCGTTCTGCTTGAGTCGCTGCGCCACCGGACCCGGCAGGATGTTCAGCAGCAGACGTTCCGAGCGCTCCTGCTCGTTTTCCAGCAGCGCATGTGCTTCTGCCAGACGCTGGGCCGTGATCTGTTTCTGCTCTATCGCGAAGCGCAGCAGCAGGAAAACGATGGACGAGATGGCGAGAAAGTTCAGTGCGAAGAACACGACGCTGGTCTCGACCGAGACCGCCGCGTTGCGGTAGGTGTTTGCGTCCGCCAGGTAATAGTCGAATACGCCAGTCAGCACGATCAGGAAGGCGTAGGCAAAAAACCAGGCCAGTGCCTCGCGTGCGCCGATGCACAGGATGGCGCCGATGGGCGCAAGCAGTCCCCACAGCAGAATGCCGCTGGCCGAGATGAAATTGCCGATCGCCCATTGCGCGACGAAGGGTACGAACAGGAACAAGCCGAGCTGCGTGTTGCGGAACAGATGAAAATTGCCGGTCTGGATGTAGAACGCCAGATTTCCGGCGAGCAGCAACTGGTAGACGAAGGGCAGCGTGGCCGACAGCTTCGGTCCGAGGCTCCAGTACACCGCGAGCCACAGGATGGACGCAACGCAGACCAAGCCGGTGGCGAGCAGCAGCAGCGACTTGTTCAGGCGCTCTTCTGCGCTGTCCTCAGGACGGATGCCGCCGGTGCGCAACCGGGCTACGAAACCGGGTGACGGCATGCGATGGGTGGGTTCGGGCTTCACGAAGATGTTCTCGCAATCCTGACTTCGGGCGTGGTCGGTGCAGCGAAAGGCGCTTTCACGGCAGTTGCCCTGCGCTCATCATGCGGCCGAACAGCACATAGCGCGACTCCCATTCGACCAGATCGTCGAATTCGCCACCATCGGCACCGGTGCTCACGCTGCCTTCACGGGCGTAGATTTCGACTGACGAATCCGGCTGCGACGTGTTGACCTTCTCGTCGGCGTTGGTCGTCGAATCGTCGGCGATCTGGCTGCCCAACAATGTCGTCGCGCCGCGTCCGTTCTCGCCATGCGACCACAGTGCGAATGCCACCGCTGCGCTGGTGACGACCTGCACCGAACTGCCGTCGGCGGCACGTCCCATGATCTTCAGATCGCCGACGTCAGTCAGCTGGATGCGATTACCCGTGTTCTTGACCAGAGGCTGCGATACCGCGTAGCCGAGCCGGTTGCCCCAGCCATCGATACCGCGTACCCCGAGCGTCTGCCAGGGCAGCAGGCCGCGCCGGTTCGCGCAACTGCCGCCGGCGCGACTCTGTTCCGTGCCGTCGGTCGCCGATACGGCGGGGCAGGGCAGCGAGCGGTTGACCACGGTGAACGCGACCACGGCCTCGCGCGCCTCGCGTACGGCATCGCGGGTTTCCGCGATGCGTGCGCGCAGCATCGCGAGCTGCAGTGCCGACATCGCACCGACGCTGAGCAGCGCGATCACCGTCAGCGCGATGGCGATTTCGATCAGGGTGAAGCCGTGCTGTCTGTTCATGATCCGGAGCACGGGGCGGCGCAGGCGGGAAGTACCGGCAGCGGACGGATGATTAGCGAGCCGTTGGCGAGACGCACCGCAGCACCGGTACCGGAAGGCGACACGCAGACATGCTCGCACCAGGCGTTGTTGGTCCACCAGTCATACGGTGGCGTGCCGTCGCTGCTCAGTGCGATCTCGCCGAGCACCCGCGCACCCGCGGTGGAAAAAAGGCGTGTGGTATCGATTGTCAGCACGCTGTCGTTGAAATCCTCCCGGCCGGCGAGTGCGAGTGCGAAGCTGCCACCGACATGGCTGTAGGAGACCCCTTCGACCGTCGTGCCTTCGATGAATTGCTCAATGCTGCCTTCGCGGCAGCCCGCGCTGCTGTAGGCGCCGCCGCGCGTCTGTCCCGGTAGCGCCGTGCCGGGCGCGATCACGATTGCGGCGACCCGCTGTCCGCTCGGTCCGCCAGCGGCGACTTCGACGATGCCGCCCGGAGTGGCCGGGTTGAGTGCCGGCTTGTCGGCGCTGCTGCCCCGTTCGCTGGTCGGAATGTTGTTGCTGAAGGCGGGGCTGCGTGCGTACCAGAGGCATTCGCCCGCGCCATCGGTCAGCGGGCCAAGTCCCAGCGTGCGCCATGGCAGGCGCCCGATATTACTGGTGCAGTTTCCGGCCAGTTGCTCGGACACGCCGTCGTTGTCCAGGTCAGGGCAGGGCAGCGCGCCGGGAGAGTTGTTCTGGCTGCCAGCCGCGTTGCCGAGCGCACCGTAGGCGATCAGCGCGTCACGAGCCCGGGTCAGTGCGCGCTCGGTGGCCAGTTGCCGCTCGACGCCGGCAGGCGCGGACAGTGCGCGCGCCAGTGTTGCGATCGCCAGCAGCCCGAGCAGCGCCACGGCGATCAGCAAGGCCGCGCCGCGCTGATGACGCCTCATCGCGCAGGTCCCGTACGGATTTCGATGACGCCGCTCGCCGGTCCGGCCTGGCCGGTTTCATCGATGGACGTCCGTTCGCCCGGTCGCAGCCGGACCGCGCGCCCATCGCTGCCCGACAGCTGGAGTGCGTTGCCGGCCGGTCGTGCCGGCAACGATGGGAGACCGTTCGCATCGTGTGCGCTGCCGTTGATGAACCATGTTGCCGGGCCGGCAGAGCGCATCACGACGCCATCGTGCCTGACCGTACCGACGGTGCGCGGCTGGCCGGCCTGCTTCGTTGCCTGGCCACGCTGCGATTCGAGTCGGGCACGCTCCTCTTCGGTATAGAACAGGCGACCGAGCGGGCTCGCCTGCGCGGCGCAGGTACCGGTACAGAAGGCCAGCATCCACAGTGCGCGCCTCATGAGCCGGCTCCGGTGCGCGGGCGGAAGGTGATCCAGTCGAGCAGGCAGTCCGCCTGCAGCGCTTCGGTCGAGGTGTCGGCCGGTATCCGGCGTGCGATGCTGCATTCGCGCACCCGTACCAGGGCGGACGCGTTGATCGTGAGGTCGTCGATCAAGGTCAGCAGATCGCCTTCGTGCAGCAGGGGCAGCCGCAGACGCAGTGCGCTGCTTGCCGCTTCGAGCTGTCCGGCGTCGGATGGCGCGATGGCCGGGTCGAGCGGGTGCTGCGGCGAGAATTCGTAATCGAGTGCGCCGAGCTGATGACGCGCGCGCGCGTCACGTATCAGTTCGACCCACGCCAGCCGCTGTTCGCTGCCGATCGCGCCGCGCTCGACCAGATGCCGGAAGCGGTCGATCTTCTCGGCGATTTCGGTTTCTTCCGCGCGGGCCGACGCCAGGCCACGCCGTGCCGTGCTCCGCGTATCGAGTGCGCTCGCGTGTCCGCGGCTGACTTCGTCGGCGAACCGGGCGCTCGCCCACAGCGCGCCGCCGCCCCCCATGGCCATCGCCAGCGCGAGCAGCGCGCTGCCGCGAATCAGTTTCAGGTCGGCAAGGGTCATGGTGCGAGTACCCGACTGAGCTGCAGCGAGAACTGGGGCGTGCTACCTATGTCCGCACGTTCGCTGCGTGTTCCGCCCCGCAGCACCTGGCCGGATTCGACGTCGAAGGGCTGCCTCACGACGCGTGCCTGCACGCCGGGGCGTCGTCCGAGTTCGGCGGCCAGCATGTCGACCAGTTCGAGGGCACGTCGCTGCTGTGTGCCGTATTCGCCGGGCAGGTGTGCCTGCATCAGCAGCTGTGCCTGAACCGGCGGCAGGCCGTCGCTCTGGGGGGCGGCAGCCGATCCGGAGGGACTGTTCAGCTTCCAGTCGAGGCGATCGAGTTCGACCTGGGGATACTGCTGAAGTACGGTACCGAGTTCGCGCAGCAGCTGGTCGGGCGCTGCGCTTCGATGCTCGATCTGCAGACTGCGCTCATGCACGACCCGCAGGGTGTCCAGCGGTACCGGGGTGGGGGGCAGTCGGGCAATGATGTCGCGGCGCATGCGTTCGGCTCTTTGCCCCTCGTCGATCAGCCTCCCGCTGTCCTGGCGCAGTTCGAAGCTGTCGAGCGCGCTGTGTGTGGCCATCATCAGACAGGCAGCGAGCACGATGCTGCCCGCGGCGCGCAGCGCGAAGCGTGCCTGCCAGATGCGGAAGAAGCGGCGTTCCGCCACCGGGGCGAACTGCGCGTCCGGCGTGCGCCGCATCAGTGCATGCACGAACAGGGTTTCGCTGTACAGACTGTCGGGCGGTGGCCGCAGGCCGAGGCGCGATGCGGCCTGACGGCTGTCTATCAGCTCGAACTGCAGGGCGTCGCTGCTGCGGCAGGCCTGCGCGAAATCGTCGATGTGCGTCGGCGGAACGAGCACCCGCACGGTTAGCGGCGTGTTGCGCGTGATCAGCC
>DATCUL010000033.1:0-1642 GCA_036567405.1 Methyloversatilis sp.
CGGTCGGCAACCATCCGTTCGCGCTCGAACTGTCGGCCGATGGCCGCACGCTGTGGGCGCTCAATGTGTACAGCAACGACGTGTCTGTGGTCGATGTCGGACAGGCGCGCACCGTCGCCACGCTGCCGGTGGGCAAGGCGCCGTACGGCATCGCGCTGTCGGAGGACGGTGCGCGTGCCTATGTGACGAACCAGCAATCCGACAGCGTGTCGGTGATCGACACTGCGCGACGTCAGGTCATCGCGACCTGGCCTTCGGTCGTTTATCCCGAGGGCGTGGCAGTGTCCGGCGAGCACCTGCTGGTGGTCAGCTGGATGGATGATCTGGTCGGCGTGTTCGATGCGCGGACCGGCAGACCGGAGGGAACCGTCGCAGTCGGGCGCAACCCGCGCGGTTTCGGCCGTTTCATCCACCGTTCAGCCTTGGCGCATTGATTGCCGGCGAGCTTGCCGCTATCGTCGCGTGCTTCCGATTACCCGCTTTCGACAACCCAGGAGGGAATATGCGCGCAGTTTCGGCGTTCATCATGATGCTGGCCGCATCGCTTGTCGCATCCACGGCTTTTGCCCACGGTCCGACGCGCCAGAAGGCGTTCGAAACCATCACCATCAAGGCCAGTCCCGATGCGGTCTGGGCGAAGGTGCGTGACTTCGCCCAGCTGCAGAGCTGGCACCCGGCGGTGGAGAGCAGCACGGCGACCAATGGCAGCGAGGTCGGTTCAGTCCGCACGCTGAAGATCAAGGGCGGTGGCGAGATGGTCGAGTCGCTCGAGGCGATCGACGACGCGGCGAAGAAATTCACCTATCGCGCGAAGGACGGCGGCGCGCTGCCGGTCACCAACTACAGCTCGACGCTGACCGTGAAGCCGGCGGATGGCGGTGCCACGCTGGTCGAATGGCGCGGTGCGTTCTACCGCAAGTACATGAACAACGATCCCCCCAAGGGTGAGGACGACGAAGCCGCGCTCGGCGCCATCTCCGGCGTCTACAAGAGCGGGCTGGAGAACCTGAAGGCGATCATGGAAAAGTAGGACGGATCCGCATCCGACCGGAACCGGGCCAGTAATGGCCCGGTTTTTTTCGTGGGTGGTACAGGATCTGCCTGCCTTCAATCGCGCGCCACGACTGGAGATGGTCGGACACCGGGCACCGGCTCACGGAAACACCGGAATGAAGGGGTCGGTGCCGCCCGGCTGCGCCTGCGGGTGACGCCGCTTCACCATATCGGTGATTTCCTCGACCCGCGTGCGCGGTACATCGAGCATCAGCAGCAGTTCACCGCGCTCGATCGCGCCTTCGTAGGCTTTCAGGTGCGAGTTGCCGGCGCTCAGTCCGATCATGCCGCCTATCCAGGCGCCGGCACCGGCACCGGCAAGCCCCGCAGCGAGGATAACGCCGCCGGCAATTGCGCCTGCGTCCTGCGACAGACCGAGCCCCACGACGGCACCGAGTACGCCGACTACCCCTCCGATCGCCAGTCCGCGCTGAATCGCAGGCGAGAAATCGGATTTCTGCATCATTGATGCCTCCGGCAGCTCAGCCAGCGGTGTGCCGCGTTTTGCGAGTACATGGATTCGCCGCTCCTCGATGCGGGCGACCAGCATTTCGTTCACGATGGTCCGGGCGAGTTCGATGCCGGGTAC
>DATCUL010000034.1:0-2915 GCA_036567405.1 Methyloversatilis sp.
TCGTCCAGCGCTCCCTGCAGCGCCAACCCATCCACATCGCCAACGAGCCGATACGCGCTCCCAATGTGGTACAGCCCGCTCCCTCCTTCCCACTGCTCCAGAAACCACAGCCTCGACTGCGCGTACGAGCATGCAAGACGCAACTCGCGCCGTCCGTCGTCCAGACCGATCCAGCCCGATCGTGGACGTGCGGACACGCCGATGCGGGCTGCAGCGGCGCGGGTACGCAGTGCCTTCAGTTGCCCTGCACTCAGGCGGCCGAAGCGGGAAGCGGGACCGTTCATGCGGCATGAACTCCCGGCGCCTGCCACGCTGCAAGGCCTGATGACGATTGCCGCGATCGCGACGGGTGGCTAGCTTTCAAGTTGATCGACCTGTATCTGTATCAATGCCGGCCGCAGGCCATCGGCCCGGGGAGCGATCCCGGCGCTCAGGTCGCGTGCTCATCCAGCGATCTGTCTGCCTGCACTGCAGCGACTTCCGGGGCCACCTCGTCGAGCAGGCGTTCCAGCTCGGCGATGACATCCGGCCCGAGCATCAGACGCACCCGCCCTGCCAGTCCGGCCACCGTCGGATGACGGAAGATGTCGGTCGCCGGCAGTTCGACCGGCAGCATGGCCTCGATGCCCGCGACCGCCCGCATGGCCTTCAGCGAATCGCAGCCCAGCGCGAAAAAATTGTCGTCCATGCCGATGGCGTCGATGCCGAGCACTTCGGCCCAGGCCTGCGCGAGGATGGCTTCGACCGCATCGCGCGGCTCGACGAACGCGTGCTGGCGATGCGCACTCAGGCGCTCCGCCATGCCGATGCGCTGCACCTTGCCGGTCGGCCCTTTCGGAATCTGCGACAGCACGATCACCTCGCTCGGCACCTTGAAGTCGGCCAGCCGCTCGAAAAGAAATTCGCGCAACGCCTCGGCACTGACCTGCCGGCCTTCATGCGGCACCACCGCGGCTGCGACATCCTCGCCCAGCGTCGGATGCGGCAGCGCGAATGCCACCGCCTGCGCCACGTCGGGGTGTGCGAGCAGCGCCTCGTCGATTTCGCGCGGCGTGATCTTCTCGCCGCCCCGGTTGATCATTTCCTTCAGGCGTCCGGTGATGCTGAGGTAGCCGTCGGCATCGAAACAGCCCTCGTCGCCAGTCCTGAACCAGCCGCTGGTGAAGGCCGACCGGTTGGCGTCCGGATTGCCGTGATAGGCGCGCATCACATTGTCGCCACGGATCGCGATCTCGCCGCGCGTGCCGGCCGGCAGCAGGTTGCCGTCGGCGTCGATGATGGCCACCTCCGGACCGGCCGGCAGACCGACCGAGCCCGGCTTACGCGCGCGCGGTGGCAGCGGATTGCTGGCCATCTGGTGCGTCGCTTCGGTCATGCCATAGGCCTCGATCACCGGACAGCCGAACAGCGCCTCGAGCTGTGCCAGCGTGGACGGCGCCAGCGCGGCCGACGACGAACGGACGAAGCGCAGTCGCGGCGCACCATTCGCAGGCGCACCATTCGCAGGCGCTACCGCGACAATGGCCTGATGCATGGTCGGCACCGCCGAATACCAGGTCACGCCGAACCGTTCCAGCCAGTCGAAGAAGGCCGGCAGCTGCAGGGACGGCGGACAGACCACGCTGGCGCCGCTGGCCAGCGGTGCCAGCAGGCCGGCGAGCAAGCCGTGGATGTGGAACAGCGGCATCACGTTGAGCGCGCGGTCCTCCGGCGTCAGCTGCAGCGAAGCCGCGATATTGGCCATCGATGCCGCGAGATTCGCGTGGCTCAGCGGCACCTGCTTCGGCCGCGACGTCGTGCCGGACGTGTGGAGCACCAGCGCGATGTCGTCCTCGGCGGCCGGCGGCAGGTCTGACTCGGCCGCCCGATCGGCCGCAGCGTACGTCGCCGCACCGACCTCGATCACCGGAATGCCCTGCCGCATCGCGACCTCGCGCGCCAGCGGCGGGCTGCCCACAGTCACGACCAGTGCCCGCACTTGCAGATCGGCGAAGAAATATTCGATTTCGGCCTGTGTGTAGAGCGGATTCAGCGGTGCGCAGGCGGCGCTGCGCATCACGCCTAGCAGTGCGACCGCCATGTCCACGCTGTTCGGCGCGACCACCGCCACCCGGTCCGCACGCACGATGCCCAGCCGTGCCAGATGGAGCGCCACATGCCGGGTGTACTGCGCCAGTTCGGCGCGCGACATGCTGCGGCCATCGACCGACAGCAGCGCCACGCGACCGCCATCGGTTGCGCCCTGTTCATCGAGAAGCGGGCCGATCGACTTCGGCCCTGACAGTGGACGTGCAATATGCATGCAAACCTTTCCGAAATTCGCGCCCGGACCTCGCGCCTGTCCATCCCCCTATCGACGGCAGATCCCCGCCCGTCTTGAGGCCGACCAGCCATACCGGATATCGAACCGGGCTCCCGCATCTTAGGCAGGGCGGCAAAATCGGCTTGTGAATATTTGCGGCGAAAGGCCTCTGCGACGCAGTGGCATCACGGCGGATGTGCGGAATTTCGCGGATTCCGGCCGGGCGGGCCCGGGCAGAAGCGAGCCATGCTCGCGATTCCCTGCGTCAATCCCGCACCTGTCGCCGATCAACGCCCGCATCGCGACCATGGGTCGCTCCCACAAAGGCGGAAGCCACGCCTCGCGACATGGGCCACGACACCCTGTGGGAGCGAGCCATGCTCGCGATTCCCTGCGTCAATCCCGCACCTGCCGCCGATCAACGCCCCCATCGGGACCATGGGTCGCTCCCACAAAAGCGAAAGCCGCGCATCGCGAGATGGACCACGACACCCCGTGGGAGCGAGCCGTGCTCGCGATTCCCTGCGTCAATCCCGCACCTGCCGTCGATCAACGACCGCATCGCGACCATGGGTCGCTCCCACAAAGGCGGAAGCCACGCCTCGCGACATGG
>DATCUL010000035.1:0-8490 GCA_036567405.1 Methyloversatilis sp.
CCGGCGAGCGTGGCAGCGGCACTGCCGGCGGCCGACCGGGTCGAACTGAGCGTGGCCGCCGACGCAACCGGCATTGCGCTCGATGCGACCGGCAGCATCCTTACGGTGCCTGCGGATCTGCAGGAAGACCGGATCGAACAGATCGTCGAGACCCTGCGCCGCGCCGGCCGAGTGGCCTGACGACCATGAGCGTCTTTCCGCCCGCGGTATGCGCCGTGGGCGGATGGCGCCGGCGGGACGAGCAACGAGGGAGGGAAGACAGTCGATCCCGGACCGTTGCCCTGAGACGGCTGCAGTGCCCGCTGTCGTTTCAATATTTATCGAAAAGTTGTAGAGTCCGGGCATGGAAACCAGAACCGCGACCTCGATTTTCGAATCCCTCTCGTCGGGCTGGCGCCTCGAAGCCTTCCGGCTGCTGGTCAGGCGCAGTCCGGATGGCATGGTCGCCGGCGACATCGCGTCCGCACTCGATCTTGCCCCGTCAAGCCTGTCCTTTCATCTCAAAGCGCTGGCACATGCCGGCATGGTGACGGTCGAGCAGGAAGGGCGATTCCAGCGCTACCGGGCCAACATTCCGCTGATGCTCGATCTGATCGCCTATCTGACCGAGGAGTGCTGCGCCGGCAATCCGGCCAGTTGCATCGATCTGCTCGCGGCGTCGTCGTGTTCCGCCGAGGTGGTCAAGGCCATGGCGCCAAAGCCGGACAAGCCTTGAACGCGAACCGCTTCTTTCATCATGGCGACCCGCACTGTCCGTACTTTGCCGAAGCGATTTCCAGTCATCGGCAGCGATCTGCCGGTGCGAGCCGGAACTCAGGACGACACGGCCGCACAATCTGATCCCGACCGAGGTGAGCAGTGACTGACACAACGAAAACACTGTCGTTTCTGGACCGCTATCTGACGGTCTGGATTTTCGGCGCGATGGCGCTGGGCGTCGGGCTGGGCTTCTTCGCACCGGGCGTCGGTGACTTCATCAACCGATTTCAGAGCGGCACCACCAACATCCCGATCGCCGCCGGCTTGATCCTGATGATGTATCCGCCCTTCGCCAAGGTCCGCTACGAGGAACTGCCCGACGTCTTTCGCGATTTCCGGGTACTCGGACTGTCCTTCTTCCAGAGCTGGGTGGTCGGACCGGCGCTCATGTTCGCGCTTGCCGTGATCTTCATGCCGGATCATCCCGACTACATGGTCGGCCTCATCCTCGTCGGCATCGCTCCCTGCATCGCCATGGTCATTGTGTGGAACGACCTTGCCAGAGGTTCGACCGAATACGCCGCCGGTCTGGTTGCCTTCAATTCCATCTTCCAGGTGCTGTTCTACAGCGTGTATGCCTGGTTCTTCATCACGGTAATGCCGCCGCTTCTCGGCCTGTCCGGCTCGGTCATCGACATCTCGATCGGGCAGATAGCGGGGTCCGTGCTGATGTATCTGGGGGTGCCGTGCGCCGCCGGCCTGTTGACGCGCTTCGTGATGCTCAGATTCGTCTCGAAGCAGTGGTACCACGAGCGCTTCGTTCCGAAGATAGGGCCGATCACGCTGGTCGCACTGTTGTTTACCATCGTCGTGATGTTCAGTCTGAAGGGAAAGCTGATCGTCACGATTCCGATGGACGTGGTCAGGATCGCCATTCCGCTGCTGCTCTATTTCGTGCTCATGTTCCTGCTGACCTTCCTGCTGGCCAAGCGGATCGGGGCCGGCTATCGGAAGTGCGCGACCTGTTCATTCACGGCGGCAAGCAACAACTTCGAACTGGCCATCGCCGTGGCGATCGCGGTCTACGGGATCGACTCCGGCGCGGCATTCGCCGCCGTCATCGGGCCGCTGGTCGAGGTGCCGATCATGATCGGCCTGGTCAATGTGTCACTGTGGTTGGGGCGCAGGTACTTCGGCAGCACGGAATCCGCCTGATCCGCGATCGAAAGAAAATCTGTACATGACCGACATCGTCATCTATCACAACCCCGGGTGCGGCACGTCACGCAACGTGCTGGCGCTGATCCGCAACAGCGGCGTCGAGCCGAGGATCGTCGAATATCTGAAAACGCCGCCCGACCGGGACGCGTTGCGGTCGCTGCTGTCCCGCATGGGGACGACGGTGCGCGACGTGCTGCGCCAGAAGGGCACGCCTTATGACGAACTGGATCTGGGCAATCCGAAGTGGACCGACGAACAACTGCTCGACTTCATCGGGCAGCATCCGGTCCTGATGAACCGGCCCATCGTGGTCACGCCGCTCGGCGTGCGCCTGTGCCGGCCGTCCGAAACGGTGCTCGACATCCTGCCCGACCCGCAGCGTGCGCCTTTCGCCAAGGAAGATGGCGAAGTGGTCATCGATCAGGACGGGCGCCGCGCCTGAAGCCGCCGGAACGGCATTTATCACCGGAATGGTTGTCCGTGCCTGCGCTACGCCATGGCGGACGCGCGGGACAGACTAGTGCTGTGGCGATCGGCGCAGCAGATGAATGATGACGAAGGACAGAACCGTCTCGTCGCGCTGGTTTTTTGCCTGGTAGCGCAGCCGCGCGATGCCGCGGTCAGGCTTCGAACTTGACGGACGCACTTCAAGAACCTCGACTTCGCAGCGCAGTGTGTCGTTGGGACGCACCGGCGCGTGCCAGCGCAGGTCGTCGATGCCTGGGCCGCCCAGGCTGGACTGCATGAAAACGCCGCTCTGGATGAACAGGCGGAAGCAGATCGCCAACGACTGGAATCCGCTCGCGATCAGGCCACCGTATGGCGATTTTTCAGCCGCACCGACGTCCAGATGGAAGGGCTGCGGGTCGTAGCGCCAGGCGAAATCGATGATTTCGGCCTCGGTGAGCGTGATGCCACCAGTCTTGAAAGTCCAGCCTGGCTCAAGGTCATCGAGATAAAGCGTATCCATTGCGTTCTGGTCCCGAAGTCGTTCCGGATTCCTTTGACTCGGCATCGCCGGACGGGAATGGGTTGGGTGCGGCAATGTGCAAACCGGCAGGGTGGGCCGCCGCCGCCGTGGACTTTGCTGATCTGGTGCCCGGGACGGGGGTCGAACCCGTACAGCTTGCGCCGAGGGATTTTCGTCACACCACGGTTTTCACCGCCGGCTTGCGCCGTTCGTGCGCTGGACTATGCCTTCACCGTGGCGCGATGCGCTGTAGGTGCCCCCCGTCTAGTCTCTACACCTTCCCGTTGCCGGGCTTGGCTCGGCGTTGCCTCGGCCACTGGCCAGGGGATTCGCCGAATTTGAGGGGATTCACGCGGGCGCTTTCGCAGCCCGGTGCTCAATCTGTAAGTCCCTTGTGTCTACCAATTTCACCACCCGGGCAGCGGACGCATTTTACCAGCGGGCCGTGAGCACTTGCACGTCATTCGCGGCGTACCCGGGCGGATCAGGACGGTGGTGCGTTCAAACCGGACGGCAGCGCCGCATTGAGCCGTTCCAGCGCGGTACCGAAATCGCAGTCACGAATGGCTTCGGCGATGTGCGGGAAGTGTTCGCCCAATCCCGCTCTCAACATCGTTTCGTTGTCGTCGAGCAGTTGCCGGCTGGAGAAATCGTCGTCTTTCAGCCGGTCGGACAGCGTCGCGCAGATCCGGTGCAGCTGTACTGGATCGACCGCCGTCGCGTCAGGTGCGGCGTCCGGCGGCTGGAGGCGGGCTCTGATCGAGTCGATCAGAGCGGGCAGAGATAGTGCGAGGTCGGCCTGGAGATCATCCAGCACTGTCGTCGGTTCGCGGTGGCGGATCGCATGCTCGAGCCGCTCGGCAATCGCGCGAATGCCATCTGCGCCGATCTGTGCGGCGACACCCTTGAGCGTATGCGCCACCAGTTCCGCAGACGGCCAGTCCGATTCGCCAATCAGCCGGGCGATGTGTGACGGTGTCTCCGCCTGCCCGGAGACGAATCTGGACAGCAGCGAGAGGTAAAGTGCGTCACGCCCCATCGAAAGGCGCAGACCGGTCGCGACGTCGAGTCCGGGAATGCCTTCCAGGATGCCGGCCGATGGCGCCGGTCGCCCGATCCTGGTTGCGCTGCCGTTGCGCGCCTTCAGATGCTGCGGCCTGATCCACTGCAGCAGCTTGGCCATCAGATTCGCGGGGTCGATCGGTTTGGCGATGTGGTCGTTCATGCCGGCGTCGATGCAACGCTCCCGGTCGCCTGTCATCGCATTGGCGGTCATTGCCACGATGGGCAGATCCCTCAGGCCGGGAAGGCGGCGGATTTCGCGTGTGGCGGTGAGCCCGTCCATCACCGGCATCTGCATGTCCATCAGCACGATGTCGTAGCTGTTGTGCAGGACCTTGTCCAGCGCTACCGCACCATCGGGCGCGAGATCGACCAGAAGTCCGGCTTCGTGCAGCAATTCCGTTGCCACCTCCTGGTTCATATCGTTGTCCTCGACCAGCAGGGCCCGCGCTCCCGCGATAGCGGTGATGTCCGGCGCAGTGGCTGTCGTGTCCGGCGGCGTGCGTCGCGGCAGGTCGGCTGCCGCGCCGAACACCCGCATCACGGCATCGAACAACAGCGACGGGTTGACCGGTTTTGTCAGGATTTCCTCGATCCCGGCCTGTGCGGCGGTGCTGGCAAGTTCGTCCTGGCCGTATGCGGTGACCATCAGTACGACGGGTGGCACCTGCAGCTGCAGCTCGCTGATTTTCCGGGCAGTGGTCAGGCCGTCCATCCCGGGCATCTGCCAGTCGAGAAGCACGATTTCGTATGGTTCGCCTGCCGAGGCGGCACGCACCAGCTCGTCCAGGGCCGCCTGACCCGATGCGGCGGCGCCCACCACGAAGGTCATGCTGCGCAGCATGTCGCCGAGCGCGTCGCGCGCGTGTTCGTTGTCGTCGACGACCAGCATCCTGCGCGCCCGCAGATCGGGTTTCGGCAGGAAGCGTGCGTGTGTGTCGCGGCCCCGGCCCATGCGCGCGGTGAACCAGAAGGTGGCGCCCTGTCCGGGCGCGCTGTCGACGCCGACCTCGCCTCCCATCAGTTCGGCCAGTCGCTTGGCGATGACCAGACCCAGCCCGGTTCCGCCATAGCGGCGCGTGGTCGAGGTGTCGGCCTGCTGAAAACTCTGGAACAGTGTCTGGCGTTGCGTTTCGTCGATGCCGATACCGGTATCGCGTACCGAAAAATGCAGCAGCACGTCGTCCGCCATCCGCTCGGCAACGCGCACATGTATGCCGATTTCGCCGCTGGCGGTGAACTTCACGGCGTTGTTGGTGTAGTTGATCAATACCTGACTGACACGCAGCGGGTCGCCGACCAGATTGTTGGGCACGTCGTCCTCGACCTCGACGATCAGTTCCAGTCCCTTGTCCGATGCCTTTTCCGCGACCAGCCCGGCAACATTGTCGAGTACCCGCTCCAGTTCGAATTCGACGTGCTCGACCGTCATCTTGCCGGCGTCGATCTTCGAAAAATCGAGAATGTCGTTGATGATGCCGAGCAGATGCTGACCCGATCGCTGGATCTTCAGCAGATAGTCTCGCTGTCGTGCCGTCGGTCCGGTCCTGAGCGCAAGGTGGGTCAGGCCGATGACTGCGTTCATTGGCGTCCGGATCTCGTGGCTCATATTGGCCAGGAAGTCGCTTTTCGCTCTGGCGCCGGCTTCTGCCAGAAGGCGTGTCTGCGCCAGCTCCGCGTTGGCCGCCCGCTCGGCGGTGATGTCCTCGAACGTGCCGGCGAATCCCTTGCCCATATCGTTGTGGTCGATCGCCAGCACCATCTTGCGGCACCAGAAACGGCTGCCGTCCTTGCGCAGCATTTCCCGTTCCTCTCGATAGGCGCCCTTCTGCGCCAGATCGGCTGCGATCCGCTGGTCGATCTCGGCGAATGTCGTCTCGTCCGGGTACAGCGCACGCATGTTCAGCCCCCGCATTTCTTCGGCGCCGTAGCCGAACATCCGTTCCATCGTGCGGTTGCAGCGCTGGATCGTGCGGTCGCGAGTCAGTGCGATGCCGACCGTCGCGGCATCGAAGATCGCCTGCTGTTCTTCGTTGGCCTGGCGCACCGCTTCGGCCGCAGCACGCTCGGCCGTGATGTCGTCGATGATCCATACCGAGCCGCGGGCCGGATCACCCGGCGCGACCGCACGACCGGTCATGCGCGTCCATAGCCGGGTGCCATCGCGCCGCATCATCATCTGTTCGCGATGGTGCGTCAGGCCCTGCCGGATGTCCTCGTAGGCCTTGCCGAACGCTTCATCGAAGGCAGCGTCATCGACGTACCAGGTCCGCGTCGACCGGCCCGTCAGTTCGCCGTCCGGCCAGCCGAGGATTTCGTGCATGCGCCGGTTGCAGCGGCTCGCCGTGCGGTCCTTGAGCAGCACGATACCCAGGGTTGCAGCGTCGAACAGCGCCTGCTGCTCGTCGTTGATCGCCTGCAGTTCCGCTGTGCGCGCCGCAACGCGCTGCTCGAGTTCCTGGCGGTATGCGTCCAGTTCCCGTGCGGCCCTTTTCTGTTCGCTGATGTCGTTCCAGACGACATGCAGCAGGTTCTTTTCGCCCTGGCGTATTGCGGTCAGCAGCACGCGGGCGATGAAATGCTCGCCATCGCTGCGAATGTGCTCCCACTCGAATTCGTGTGCCCCCTTTTCCAGCGCGATGCGGATCAGATCCACCACCTTTTCCGACGACAGCTGGCCATCGGGCTGCCGTATCGGGGATATGTCGACCGGTGTGCGTCCGAGGAACTGTTCGGCGCTCTCGATGCGCAGCATGGCCAGCGATGCTTTGTTGGCAGCGACGAAGCGGCCGTCCTCGACCAGCGTGATGGCCTGACGGGTGTCCTCGAACAGCTTGCGGAAACGTTCTTCGCTCTCGCTCAGGCGATCTTCCGCCATCCGGCGCTGATACACGCTGGCCAGCCGCTCGGCCACTGCTTCGATCAGATTGCGTTCCTCGTTGATGAATGGATCTCCGCCATTGTGGTCGGGGGGCGGCTGCAGATAGGCGACGGTGATATGGCCCAGCGTTTGCGGACCGATCCGGATGTCGGTGCTCAGGCGGATGACGGCGTCGTCCAGATATGCCGTGGTGTAGCGCTGACCCGACCAGTCGATGCAGGCCGCGGCGATCTCCGGATGGCGCCAACCGGAGGGCAGAAGCGACGCCACTTCCTGCAGCACCTCGGGCAGCGGTCGGTGCAGGTCGTCGCTGGCGCGAAATATTGCATACAGACATTTCTGTTCCCGGATGCGCTCGCCGAGCGCGGCCTGCATCGAATGCAGTTCGGTGATGTCGCGCGCCACGCCGAGTACGCCGAGCAGATGTCCAGCGGCGTCGTGCATTCTCGTCTTGGTCGTCTGGAACAGACGCGGACGCTCGAGCGTCGGCAGGTGCAGCCATTCCTCGTAGCGTATTGGCGCATCGGCGGCCATGGCCCGTCGGTCGCTTTCGCGAAAGCCATCGGCCATCTGCCGGTCCATGAGCGCTTCATCCGTCTGGCCGATGAGCGCACTCTCGGGCATGCCGAGCAGATGCTCGTAGGCCGCGTTGCAGGCCAGTATCACGCCACCCGGATTCTTCAACCATGCCGGATCGGGCAAGGTCTGGAACAGGGTCTTGAAACGCGCGCGTTCCTCTTCCAGAGCCGCTGTCTTGTGCCGGACCGCGGTACGCATCGAATAGATCCAGACAGCCATGACGAGCAGGGCCGCCAGCAAGGCGAGCAACCCGTAGCCGCCGTAGCGCAGATACGGGGTGAATACGCCTTCAACCGCAGAGCCGAACCATTTTTCCTCCAGCTCGCGGCTGGCTTCGGGCGGTATGCGTGCGAATCCGTCGCTGATGAGGCGCAACAGCTGCGCATCGCCCTTTCTGACAGCCCAGTGGAACTGACTGGTGTACATCGCCTGGGTATGGCGGAACGCCTCGCGGATGCCCGCGTTCGCGAGAAAGTATTCCGCCGGCCGCTGGTTCATGCAGAACACATTGACGTCCCTGCGCGCAGCTGCTGCCACCAGCAACGCGTAGGTCGGGAAGCGAGACAGGTTGGTCGATCCGGCCTTGACCAGGTGCTCCTCGCAGCGGTCGCCATCCTTTACGCCGACGACGAAGTTCCGGCTCGATGCGGCGTCGACGATGCCCGACAGCTCGGTACGGAAGTACAGCATGACGTCCAGGTCGGCGTAGGGCGCGGAAAAGTCGTACAGCGGCTCGCGCGCCGGTGTGCGCGAAATGGTGTCGATCACGTCGGCGCCACCGTCGCGCATCACCTGCTGGGCCTTTGCCCACTCCATGCCGCGCAATTCGACCTCGATGCCGGTCTGTTCCTGCCACTGCTGCCAGCGATCCCTGAGCAGACCCTGCAGTTGTCCGGACGCATCGCGCAGGGTGTAGGGCGGAAAGTTGTCGTCGAGGACAACCGTGATCTTCCTGGAGGTCGGACCTGCATTCGCGCCTGCAGCAAACGCACTGCCGGCGAAGCCGATGAGCAACATCAGCAGGACGATGCGGCATGCCGTTGCCAGTCTCATCAAGGTATTCGCTCCCGAATCAGGG
>DATCUL010000036.1:0-4260 GCA_036567405.1 Methyloversatilis sp.
CACTTGTCTTGAACATGGCTGTCCCCGGGGTTCTGGATCGTTGATGCGCGCAGGAGACACTGCGGGCATGAATTCGTCGTTTTACACCGTGATCCGGGAATCCACCAGACAAATACCGATATGGCCGGTTCGGGCCGCCGCCCCGAACCGGCACGAAGGCGCGACGCGGTTCAGACTTCGTTGAGCGCCAGCACCACGCGCTGGCGCAGGTCGTCCAGTTCGCCGTCCGAAATGCCGAGGAAGGCCAGCGCCTTTTCGAACAGTCCGGCACCGACATCGATGTCGGCCTCACCCAGCACGTCGGCCGACAGATGTTCGGCGATCTGGGTGATCGCGATGAAGGACAGCGCGCCGCCGGGCAGCGTCGCGTCAGGCAGTTCGTAGATGTCCGGTTCGTGATGGAAGCGGATCGCCAGCCCGAGGATGGGCGGCAGGCCCCAGTTCCTGACCATCAGCGATCCGATCACCGGATGCGTGCACGGGAAATAGCTGCTTTCGGCATCCACCCGCTTCTGCCCGCTCGAGCGCGCGTCCTGCATCACCTGCCCGTATTCCTTGAAGCGTTTCATCATCATCGGAATCGCCGCATCATGGAACAGCGCATAGGTATAGGCGGCGTCCGGCGAAATGCCGAACTGGCGCCGGGCAATCAGCGCCGAAATGACCGCCAGCTGCGTCGTGCGCCGCCAGAAGTGGTCCATCCACGCGGCCGGCAAGCCGGTCACCGAAGAACGCAGCGCTGCCGCCACAAGCACGCAGACGACGATGCTGATGCCCAGCCGCTCGACCGCGTGGCGCACGCTGACGACCGGATTGCCGGCCCGGTACATCGCGGAATTCGCCAGCTTCAGCGCCGCCGCTGTCATGCCGGGATCGGCCGCGATCAGTGCCGCCAGCCGGGCGATGTCCGGTTCGTCCTTCTGCGCTTCGGTCATCGCCTGCACGACAAATTCCGGGCAGACCGGAATGTCGATGGTGGACAGCACCTTTTCCAGCTGCTCGTGCGTCAGCGAATAGGTTTCGGGATCATTCACATCGTGGTTCGGCATCGGGTAACGTCCTCTTCATGTCCCGTCCGCGGCCACCGGGGCGACGGGCGCGATGTTCCGGGTATCGGTCGCTATCGGCGTGCAGGCCGGAAAACTTTCACGCCAGACGCAAAAGAAGTGTGTCGAAACCGGGATAGCTGTCCGGCGTCAGCACGAACTTGCTGGCCGCGTCGCCGCCCTTGTCACCACGTTCGAGCGCATCGAGAAAGGCCGCGCGCTCATGCACCCAGCTGCCGCCGAGCAGCGTCACGCCCCGCGCGAACAGCGCATCCGGCAGACAGCCCGCGCTCGGACCGACCATGACGAACCAGCCGGCATTGCGACAGTGGCCGAGCATGCGGTCCAGCGTGTCATTGAGCAGCAGCGTGCTGGTCGACAGCACCTTGCTGCAAGTTTCCAGTTCGGCGGCGTCGGTGGTGACGCGCCAGCCATCCCTGTCGCCGGCCAGCGTTTCATCGAGCTCGACCACGGTGAGCTGCGCGCCGGCGTCGACGATGCGCGGCACCAGCCGGCCGAACAGCCCGATCATGCCGATGCGCTCGCCCGGCTGCGGATCCATCCCGCCGATCGAATCGCCGCTGTCCGGCGGCCGGAAGCCGGCACGGTCGAACAGGCAGCGCGTGAGGGCGTTGGCGCAGACAAAGCCGAGCGTGCGGTCGATGCCCTGACCCTCGACGTAGCGGCGGGCCAGCGCCAGCGCATCGACGCCGGCCAGCCCGTTGCTGACGCGCAGACGGGCCAGCGTGTCGTCGAGCAGCACATAGGACAGGCCGATCGAACCGTCTTCCAGTTCCAGCGCGCAGAACTCGCCGCGCGGGTGGCCGCTGTGTCCGTGACGGCCGTCGTCGGCCGGGCGTTCCGGCGGCAGATGCAGTGCGCGCACGCGCGGCAGCGGTGCACGCGCTGCGAAAGCTTCGAGCTGGGCGAGATAGTCGGCGGCAAAACTCATGACCTTCCCTTCGCGGGATCAAGGGTGGAATCGGACTGCAACGCGGACGGCAACTCCGGCAGCGCCTCGCCACGATGCAGGCCGGCGCGCACGGCAAGCGACGCGCGCTCGCCGCTGACGGTGGCTTCGCGGTTTTCCGGCGTGCGCAGCGCACCCGGGAAATACATCGCGGTCAGCCGGTGGCTGTGTACCGGCGAATCGCCGGTGCCGCTGCGTTCGTCGCCGTAGCGGCGCCAGTCACGCACCGGATGGATGTCGTCGGCCAGTTCGAGGAAGCCTATGGTTTCGCGGTCGCCGATCAGCACGCCCTGCACGCGCAGGCCGAGCCCGGACTTGGCGGCATCGAGCCGGGCCACCAGGCCGGGCGTGGCGCCGAATTCGCCGTCGGACGCGATCAGCAGGTCGGCCAGCTGCCATCGGTCATCCTCGAGCCGGGCGATCGCCTTTTCCAGCGGCCCGCAGATGTCGGTACCGCCACGGAAGGCCTGACCGAGGAAGCGGATCAGGCTTTCGATGCCTTCGGCATCGACCCCGATTTCCAGATCGACCACTTCGTCCGGCCCGCCGAACGCGAACACGTGACAGGCGCGGCCCTGTGCATGGGCAGTGCGCACCGCTTCCAGCACCACCGCCTTGGCGACCATGCCGGCGCCACCCTGCATCGAGCCCGAGGTGTCGACGCAGACCAGCAGCGGCCCCATCTCGAGTCGCCGGTCCGGCTGCGGATCGGGCTTCGGCTGCAGCACCGGCGCCTCGACGTGGCGCACCTCCCGCATGCGGTCATCGTCCTCGTAGCACAGCAGCGTGCGTTCCGCGCGCCGCGCGTGCCAGACCAGGCGCAGGTGCGGATGACCGAGCAGCACCGCTTCGGCAGGCAGCATGCGCGCGATGCGGTCGGCGCGATGGATGCCGCGCGTCTCGCCCGGCATGTCGGGCACACGTACGGCCCGGCTTTCCGGACGCCGGGCGACGGCCGCTTCCATCACGGTGACGCTGTCCTGACTGGCGTCGTCCTGTTCTTCTGCGCGGCGCGCGCGGCCAAGCCGGCGGATGCACTGCGCCAGTTCGGGCAGACGTTCCAGCAGGCGGCGGATGCGCACCACCTCGCGCCAGCCTTCCGACTGCAGCAGGCCGGGAATCAGGTCCCAGCGCGCGTTCTTGCCGTCGTCGGGCAGCTTGCCGAAAACGTCGATCAGTTCGTCCATCTGGCCGCGCCGCGTCTGCCAGTCGGCGGCGAAGGCGTCGAGCGCCATGCAAACCGCGCGTGCCCGGCCGGCGCCGCGGTCCTGGTAATCGACGATGAAATCAAGATGGAACAGCACGCTCTGCACCACCGTGTCGGCCAGTTCCCGGCGGGCGGTGCAATAGACCGCCAGATCGAGTCCGGCCAGCGTTTCGCACAAGGCGCCGGCGATGTCCGGCGACGGCCACGGCCAGTCGGCATGCGGCGGCACGCCGCCTTCGACCAGAGCGGTGCGCAGCGCGACCAGACAGCGCAATCGCGGTTCGAGACTGCCCTGCGCGTTGGTCAGACCACCCAGCCACAGCGTGCGCGGCAGCACGTCGAGCGCCGCCAGCCGCGCCTCGTGCGCGTCGAACAGCAGCGGTGTCGGCGCGCTCACGCCAGCGGCTCGTGCAGTACCGGCTCCGGCGGCCCGGCATCGAGGTTCGCCTCGTCATCCTGCTGCAGGCGCGGCAGGCTCTCGAAGCCGGTGCGCGCCTCGCGTGCACGCGCCGCGAGACTGGCGATCGCACCGGCGGTGGCAGCCAGGTTGGCGTCGACACGTGCCAACAGCGCGTCATCCAGCCACAGCGTGCTGTCGCGGCAATCTGCCAGACTGGCGCGTTCGTCGGCCAGTTCGGCCGCATAGCCGGCGATGCGGGCGAGCAGCGCGTCGATCTGTCCGGTGCGCGCGCCGATGTGTACCGGCCCGTAGCGCCGGCGCCGGCTGTAGCTCATGCGCAGCGTGCCGGCGCCGCCCTTGGCATCGCCGATCCGGTCAGCCAGATCGGCGGCCATCCCGGTGGCCGCCCGATCAGCCTCCATTCCGGCCTGCGAAAAACGCAGCCGCCCGGATTCGTCGTAGTCGAGGTCGTTCGCCTTCTGCTCGGCCTCCAGCTGCATTTCGAACGCCTGCACCACGCGTGTCAGCCGCGCCGGCGACAGCGCGTCGCGCACGCCGAGCTGCGCATGCAGCCAGTCGGCCACGGCGCCCTGGCGTGCCGCATCCGGCGCCACGCAGGCCGGCAGCAGCAGCAGGT
>DATCUL010000037.1:0-4888 GCA_036567405.1 Methyloversatilis sp.
TGGCGCCGGCATGAACACGCGGCGGAAATCGGCGACATTGCGCGGACGGCGCGAGTCGTGCGGCTCCATGCCCCAGTCGATGGCACGCAGCAGCGAGGCGCCAAACACCGCGGCGTCGGCCGCGCGCGACGCCGGCTGCAGCGGATCGTTGTGCACACGCGCAGCCGATTCGACCGGGCGCTGGCCGGTGACCAGCCAGTACATGACCGCGGCCAGCGCGTAGATGTCGGTCCACGGCCCCTGATTGCCGTGCGAGTGGTACTGCTCGAACGGCGCGAAACCCGGCGTGACGATGGCGGTCAGCGTGTGTTCGGCGTCGTGGTAGCGGCGCGCCGCGCCGAAGTCGAGCAGGACCGGCGTACCGTCGTCGCGGATGCAGATGTTGGGTGGCTTGATGTCGCGATGCAGGAAACCGCCATCGTGGATCACCTGCAGGCCTTCGAGCAGCGGCCGCACGATGGCCAGCAGCGTCACCTTGTCCATCGGAGCGTTGCGTTCGCGCACCCACTGGTTCAGCGGCCGGCCCTGCTCATAGTCCATCACCATGTAGGCGCTGCCGTTCGCTTCGAAGAAGCGGCTGACACGCACGATGTTCGGGTGACGGAAGTTGGCCAGCGCACGAGATTCGTCGAGGAAGCGGCGCAGACCCTGCTCGAACATTTCGACCGCCGGCCCGCTGCGCGGCATCACGCGCTGGCCGTCGCCACGCACCGCAATGTCGGTCGGCAGGAACTCCTTGATCGCCACCTTGCAGTCGAGCAGCGTGTCGTGTGCGAGATAGGTCAGCCCGAAGCCGCCGCCGCCGAGCAAGGACTCGATGCGGTACTCGTTGAGTGCCCAACCGCTCGGCAGCGCGCCGGGACTGGCATTCGCCGTGGGCATGAAACCGGCGCCAGCCAGCACCTCGGCCACGACGCTGTCCTCGGTGAACGCTTCGTCGTCGGCACCGAACGGCTGCGACGGATCGGCGGGCCCGGTCGCCACCGCTCAGCTGTCTATCATGCGCATCGCAGTTTCCAGGCTGCGACGCATGCGGTTGAAGGAGGCACCGAGCACCGACACCTCGTCGCGGCCGGTGTCGCCGAACTCCGGCACCGAAAAGTCGCCGGTACTGACCTGGTCGGCCGCCGCCGACATGCGCGCGACCGGACGGATGATCAGCCATTCCAGCATCAGGTTCAGCGCCAGCATGACGAAAACGAACACGCCGAGCAGCGACAGCATGAAGGTATTGAAGGCGCGGTCGGCGTTGCCGACCGGCACCGCCATCGGCACCGACACCACCTGTGCGCCGATGATTTCATTGATCTTCCAGCCAAAGCCGTTGGCCTCGCCATACACCTTCACCATGGTCGGTGGCGCACTGGCCGCCGAGTTGTGACAGGCCAGGCAGGCCGGATTGCTGATCCTGATCGGTCGCGCGATGTACATGTGGCGGCCGGTCGGCGTGTCGCGCTCGCCGGTCAGTTCCGCCGTGCCGTCCGCATTGCGGAAGCTGGTGACGATGTCCGCTTCCCAGTCGGAGGCGCGATCACGCGGATTGGTCGGATTCAGCGTCGCTTCCTTGTACGCGTATTCCGGATGGTTCTTGCGCAGCTCGTTCAGTGTTTCAGTCGCCGCATAGGCCGGCACAGTCTGCGGCAGGAAACGTTCGGCCAGCATGGGATCGAGGTGGGGCTTGATCTGGCCCACCGTATAGCTGCGGATGGCCAGTGCAGTTTCCATCATCAGCCGCGCGTTGCGCTCGACCTCGGCCCGCGCATTTTCGTGCAGCAGCCGGTGCGACAGTACCGCACAGGCCGCCAAGCCGATGGCGAACACGCCGATCAGCACAAGGTTGAACTTGAGTCTGAGTCCCATCTTCTTATGGCTTCCCGATTCCGAGGGTGCGGCGCGCGACGCCGGCCGGACACAGACCTCGCGTCATATGCCGGAATGGATTGTAAGTCATTGATGCAACGGAAAGATGAAACGCGCGCCGGTCATGAACGGGCGTCACGGACCTGCAACGCTCAGTCGCCGGTGCCGGCGTAGGGCCCGCGATGCATCCACCACCATGCGATGGCCGCGACCGACAGCGCCCACAGCAGCAGCACACACACCCCGGCGATCCAGTTGGCCGGCAGCGTGCCTTCACGCGCCCGTGCACGGGCAGCGTCCATCACGTCAGACGGGATCATGGTCAGCGCCAGCCAGATGCCCAGCGGCAGCAGCACCAGCTCGTCGAGCAGGCCGAATACCGGTATGAAATCGGGGATCAGGTCGATCGGGCTCGCCGCGTAGGCGAGCAGGAAAAGCAACAGGATCTTGGCCCGCCGCGGTGTGCGCGTGTCCTGTGCGGCGATGGCAAGCGCCATCAATTCGAGCTTGATGGCACTGATGCGGCTGCGGATGGAATCTGAGGTGCCCATTTCTGATCGCCGTTGGTTACGACGTTAAAGTAGCACGATATCAAACTGCTCCTGTGAGTAGCTTGACTCGGCGTGCAAGGAAATGGGCTTGCCGATGAAATCCGACAGCATCGCCAGTGCCTGCGACTCCTCCTCGAGGAAAAGGTCGACCACCTTCGGATGGGCCAGGATGCGGAATTCCCGCGCATTGAACTGGCGTGCTTCGCGCAGCAGTTCGCGCAGGATGTCGAAGCTCACGGTCTGCGCCGTCTTGACCTCGCCGCGGCCGCCGCAGGTCGGGCACGGCTCGCACAGGATGTGGGCGATCGATTCGCGCGTGCGCTTGCGCGTCATCTCGACCAGGCCGAGCGAGGTGAAGCCATTGACCGAAATCTTGGTGTGGTCGCGCGCCAGCGCCTTGTTCAGCTCCGCGAGCACCTGCGTGCGATGCTCCTCGCTCTCCATGTCGATGAAGTCGATCAGGATGATGCCGCCCAGATTGCGCAACCGGAGGTGGCGTGCGATCTGGTGCGCCGCCTCCAGATTGGTCTTGAATATCGTTTCATCGAAGTTGCGCGAACCGACGAAGCCACCGGTATTCACGTCTATCGTGGTCATCGCCTCGGTCTGGTCGAAGATCAGGTAGCCGCCCGACTTCAGATCGACGCGCCGGGCGAGCGCCTTTTCGATCTCCTCCTCGACACTGTGCAGCTCGAACAGCGGGCGCTCGCCGGTGTAGTGCTCGAGCAGGCGCGTCTGCTGCGGCATGTATTCCTCGGCGAAGGCGCGCAGCTTCACGTAGTTCTCGCGCGAGTCGATCTGGATGCTCTGCGTTTCCGCACAGGCCAGATCGCGCAGCACGCGCTGACCGAGCGTCAGGTCCTCGAACACCAGGAAGGGCGGCTTGGCGGTTTTTGCACGATTGCGGATTTCCTGCCAGATCTTGCGCAGATAGGCGATGTCGGCCGCCAGCTCCTCGTCGGTCGCCGTTTCCGCCATGGTGCGCACGATGTAGCCACCGGGATCCTCCTGCGGCAGCAGCGCGTGGATGCGCGCACGAAGCGCCTCGCGCTCCTCGGCCGCCTCGATGCGCTGGGAAATGCCGACATGACGGTCCTGCGGCAGGTGCACCAGCAGCCGGCCGGCGATGCTGATCTGCGTCGACATGCGCGCGCCCTTCGTGCCGATCGGGTCTTTCAGCGCCTGCACCAGCACGTTCTGGCCCTCGGTCAGGATGCGTTCGATCGGCTTCGGCGACTCGCCGTTCTGGCGCGCCTCCCAGATGTCGGCGACGTGCAGGAAAGCCGTACGCTCCAGCCCGACATCGATGAAGGCCGACTGCATGCCCGGCAGCACGCGTACCACCCGGCCCAGATAGATGTTGCCGACGATGCCGCGCGCGCCGCTGCGCTCGATGTGCAACTCCTGCACGGCGCCCTGCTGCAGCAGGGCGACGCGGGTTTCCTGCGGCGTGAAGTTGATGAGGAACTGGTCATTCATGGCAGCGCAGACGGGAAGTGTGGGGAATTCAGATATCCATGCCGAAGCGGCGCAGCAGCTGCCAGGTTTCGTTCAGCGGCAGTCCGACGACGCCGGTGTACGACCCTTCGACATGCTCGACGAAGGCACCGGCCCGGCCCTGGATGCCGTAGGCACCCGCCTTGTCCATGGGTTCGCCGCTGAGCACATAGCGTTCGATGTCTCGCGGCTCGAGTCTGGCAAAGCGCACCGTGGACACCGACAGCATGTGCTCCAGCCGCCGGCTGTCGCTGACGGCGACTGCGGTCAGCACACGGTGGCTGCGGCCGGACAGCCTCGCCAGCATGCGCGTCGCGTCTGCGGCGTCAGCCGGCTTGCCGAGTATTTCGCCATCGACTTCCACCGTCGTGTCGGCCGACAGCACCAGACCGGCGGACAGCTTGCGCCAGCCCAGCCGCTTCTCGCCACCCAGCGCCTTGGCGCGGGCAACCCGCACGACATAGCTGTCGGCATCCTCGCCGGGACGCACGTCTTCCGACACGTCGATGTCCTCGCGCGGCAGGCCGCGGAAGGGCAGCAGCAGGAAGGTGGCGCCGATCTGCGTCAGCAGGTCGCGCCGGCGCGGGCTGCGCGACGCAAGGTAGAGGATGGGCGGGACTGTGTTCAGAAGACTCATTTCAGTCAGTCAGCGTCAGGCCGCTCCCAAGACGAGCGCGACCCGGGCGGGGATGAAGCAGGGGTTCGAAGCGCATGCGCAGCGCCTGCTGAACACCCCGGCAGAGCAAAGCCGGGCTGTTCGAACAAAGTGAGCGTGTCGGCGTTTCATTCGCGATGGTAAGGGTGGTTGGCTTCGAGGCTCACGGCACGATACAACGCTTCGGCCAGCAGCAGGCGGGCGAGCGCATGCGGCAGCGTCAGGCTGGACAGGCGGATCAGCTCGTGCGCGCGCGACTTCAGCGCCGGCGAGAGGCCATCGGGGCCGCCGATCAGCAGCGCCACGTCGTCGCCCTCGCCGCGCC
>DATCUL010000038.1:0-13514 GCA_036567405.1 Methyloversatilis sp.
GGTGCGCTGTCGGGTAGCGGCAAGCTCAACAAGACGGGCACGGGTACGCTGGTGCTCGACGGCGAGAACGCCGGTGTCGCACACGTCGAGGGCACAGGCTGGACCGGCGGCATGACGGTCGAGAGCGGCCTCGTCCTGGTCACCAATCCGTACGGGCTGGGCTGGGGCGATGTCGTTGTCCGTGGCGGCGAGGTCAATACGACGGTCGACATAGAGACCAATCAGACGATCAGTCTTGCCGGAAGTACGGTGGTCAACGTCGATCCGGGCACCAGCACCACCCTGACCGGCACCATCACCGATGGCGGCGGCTCGGGCTGTTTCGTCAAGAGTGGTCAGGGCATGCTCCGGATCGCCGGCACGATGACGCAGAGCAATGGCACCTGCGTCGAGGAGGGCGAACTGCGCGTCAATGGCGAACTCAACAGTGTGGTGACGGTCGATGCGGCCGGCACGTTGCGCGGTACCGGAACCGTGGTCGGCACGATGACCGTGGCCGGCACGCTGGCACCGGGCAACTCGCCGGGTACCCTGATTCAGGTGGGTACCGTGACCATGCTGGGCAGCGCCACCTTCCAGGTCGATATCAACGGTCTGGGCACGGGGACCGGGCCGGGCAATTACTCGCGCCTGCTTGTCCAGGGCGTCGGCAACCAGTTCATCGCCGGCGGCGCGACACTGGCGCCGAACCTGACGGCCATCACAGGGGCGGATGTCTACACGCCTTATGTACCGAAGATGGGTGACGCCTTCCGCATCATCACCGCCGATGGTGGCATCGTCGGCCGCTTCGCGCCGCTGACGCAACCGGATGGCATGGCCGCCGGTACGCGCATGGCGGTGTTCTACGATGTGTTCGGCAGCAACAGCGTCGATCTGCGTGTGGTGCCGACCTCGTACGCCGCCTTCCTGCAGGACGCCAACCGCAATGCGCGCTCGGCTGGACGGGCGCTCGACACCATCCTGGCCGCGTCGGAGCAGGGTACGGCCACACGCCGGCAGGATGAAGTGTTCTATCAGCTGGCCGGACTGAGCCAGGCGCAGCTGCCCGACGCGATGACCGCACTGGCAGGTGAGGTGCACGCGGGACTGGCAACGATGGCGCCGGTTGCCGGACAGTGGGTGCAGCGTGTGGTCGGCGGTCAGCTGTCCGGCGGTGGTGCGGGGGCGGGCAATGCCGACGATCCGTCCAGAATCGCTGCCGATCGTGCGTTCTGGTTCGAGATGGGCAACAACCGCGGCCATTGGGACAGTGACGGCACGTCCAGCGGCTTCAATTCGCGGCGCACGCAGTTTGCCGTCGGTGGCGATCTGGCCAGCTCGGCGGATGCGCGTCTGGGCATCGGCTTCTCGCATGCGGATTCCGACCTGCTCGGCCGTCGCGGCTCCGGCTCGGTCAATGAGAACATCGTGTTTGCCTACGGCCAGTACCGGGTTGCCGGATATGCGATCGACGGCATTGCCGGGTATGGCCACAGCACCTGGAAGACCTCGCGCAGGGATCCGATAGGCATCGCGGGGTCGCTCGGAACCGACCAGAGCGGTCACAGCGTGATGGCCGGCGCAGGCGTGCGTCGCCTGACCGACATCGGCGGCGTTCCGGTGGAACCGTTCGTTCGCACGCTGTACCAGCACGTGTCGCGCGGTTCGGCCAGCGAGGGCACGGTTTCCGCGGCGGCGCTGGAACTGGAGCGCTACTCGGCCTCGGGCATCCAGACGACTGTGGGTGTCGCCACCAACTCGGTGGTCACCAATCCGCTGGCGGACACGCTGACCTGGAAGCTCGAAGCGGGTGTGGGACAGTCGATGGGCAATCTGCTGCACTCGAATGTCCATGCATCGCTCGCCGGCGTGGAGACGCGCATCAAGGCGCCCGACGTCGGACGCACCTTTGCCGAAATCGGGGCATCCGGCACCGTCAGACTGGCGCCGCAGACCTATGGCTATGCCCGGGTGACCGGAGAAATCCGTTCGGGGCAGTCGGAATACGGCGGCGACGTGGGCATCCGCATGTCCTTCTGATGCAGCGGTGCGGCGGCACGACTCCGGTCGGAGTCGCGCCGCCGCCGGTCTGTCATGGTCCCCGCTGCGCGGATGAACGGCCGCGTTTGCCGTCTTTTCCGGCGATGTGGCGGGTGCGCTGCGCGGCACAATCGGCATCCTGAACATACAGGGCTGATCTGCGCACGTGGCAGAAGAAAGCGATCTCGAAAAAACAGAACCAGCGTCACAGCGACGGCTGGAGCAGGCCCGCGAGGAAGGGCAGGTTCCCAGTTCGCGCGAGCTGGCGACCTTTCTGGTGATCATGACCGGCGTCGCCGGCATGTATGCCATGGCGGGCTGGATGTGGCCGCGCAGTGCCCAGCTGCTGCGTGACGGCCTGACCGTAGACCGGCGATCCATCTTCGATCCGTCGGCGATGTTCTCCATCCTGATCGAGCGCGTGACCGACGGTCTGCTGCTGCTGGCGCCGCTGCTGCTGGCACTGCTGGTGTCTGCCCTGGCGGCTCCCTTCCTGATGGGCGGCATCAATTTCGCGCCGAAGGCGCTTACCCCGAAATTCGGCAAGCTCAACCCCATGGCCGGGCTCAAGCGCATGGTGTCGTCGACCGCGCTGATCGAGCTGACCAAGGGCATAGGCAAGGCCACGCTGGTCGGCAGCGTGGCGGTCTGGGTGGTCATGCGCGACCACGAAAAGCTGTTTGCACTGTTCGGTGCGCCGATCGACGTGGCGCTGGCCGCGACCGGCGATCTGGTGATCACCGCGACGCTGGCGCTCGTGGCCGGCATGGGGCTCATCGTCGCGATCGATGTGCCGTTCCAGCTCTGGCACTACCACTCCGAACTCAAGATGACGAAGGAAGAGGCGCGTCAGGAGTTCAAGGAGCAGGAAGGCGATCCGCACGTCAAGGGCCGCATCCGCCAGCAGCAGCGCGAGATGGCGCGTGGCCGGATGATGTCGAACGTGCCCAAGGCCGATGTGGTGGTGACCAACCCGACCCACTATTCGGTCGCGCTGCGCTACGAATCCGCGAAGGGCGGGGCGCCGCGCGTGGTGGCCAAGGGTGCCGGCGAGGTGGCGTTGCGCATCCGGACGCTGGCGGCCGAACATGGCGTGCCGCTGGTCGAGGCGCCGCCGCTGGCGCGTGCGTTGCACAAGCATGTGGAACTGGAGCAGGAAGTGCCGGCACGACTGTTCCGTGCGGTGGCCGAAGTGCTTGCCTATGTCTACCAGCTGAACGAGGCGTTTTCCCGCGGTGTCGAGGCACCGCGTGCGCCGGAGGATCTGCCGGTGCCGGCCGACATGGACCCGGGCAGCGACTGATAAAGGGTGATGGCAGGCGCCGTGCGGTGCGCCGGATCGCCTGCCCGGTTGAAAACTGTTTCTCACCCCTTCACCCCTGCATTTTCCCGTCGTTATCAACTGTGTCGTATCGCGATCCGGAGCGCACCGGCGCCCGCGCCTGCGCGGTGCACGCGTGGCAGCCGGTCGCTGGCGGCACGCTCCGATCTCCGGATGACCAAGCTTCGACGCAAATTGGCAAGGGAAAACAACAGCATGACGAACCGGAATGTGGCAACGAGCCAGCAGGTGGCCATGGCCAATCAGCTGCTGGAAGTGAATGACGCCGAGACGGGCGAAAGCAGTGAAGTGGCGGGCATGCTGGCCGCCATCCATCGCAGCCATGGCGTGATCGAGTTCGATCTCGATGGCAACATATTGAGTGCGAACGAAAAATTTCTTGCGATGATGGAATACGCGATGGATGACATCCGCGGACGTCATCACCGCATCTTCGTGTCCCAGGCCGACGGCGATTCGGACGATTACCGTGCCTTCTGGCGCAAGCTCGCGTCGGGCGAGCCTCAGAGCGGCGAATTCCTGCGCCTCGGTCGTGGCGGCAAGAAGGTCTGGATACAGGCCAGCTACAACCCGATCCTTGATGCACAGGGCAGGCCGTTCAGGGTGGTGAAGTTCGCCGTCGACATCACGGCGGCCAAGCAGGCCAGCATGGAAAACGCAGTGCGCATGGCGGCCGTGTCGGCCAGCAACTGCACCATCGAATACGGTGCCGATGCCTGCGTGACCGACGTGAACTACCTGATGCTCGATGCGCTCGGCTACACGCGTGCCGAGGTGGTCGGGCAGCCGGACAGCTTCATCATGTTCGACGAGGACCGGTCCGATCCGGCGTACCGCGAAAGCTGGAACGCCTTGCGCGCGGGCCGTCCCGTGAGCGGCGAGTTCCGCCGTCGTGGCGCCGGTGATCGCGAACTGTGGTTCAACGTGACACTCAGCCCGGTGATGGGGCTGGATGGTCAGCTTGCCAAGGTGTTCCTGATCGGCCGCGATGTCACGCAGGCCAAGCTCGAACAGCTGGACGCGCAGGGCAAGCTGGGTGCCATCGACCGTGCGCAGGCAGTGATCGAATTCGACCTCGCCGGCCGTGTGCTTGCGGCGAACGAGAACTTCCTCGACCTGATGGGGTACCGCCTGGACGAGATCAAGGGGCTGCACCACAGCACCTTCGTGGAACCGTCACGGGTGTCGTCTCCCGACTACCAGATGTTCTGGGAGCGCCTGGCGCGTGGCGAATTCGCCGCCGGCGAATTCAAGCGCATCGGCCGCGGTGGCCGGGAGGTGTGGATACAGGCGACCTACAACCCGGTATTCGATCCGCGCGGTCGGGTCGTGAAGATAGTCAAGTTCGCGACCGACATCACCTCGGCCAAGCTGCGCAATGCGGAGTTCGAAGCGAAGGTGGCGGCGATGGATCTGGGGCAGGCGGTGATCGAATTCGATCTCGACGGTCGGGTGACCAGCGCCAACCGCAACTTCCTGGTGGCGATGGGCTACACGCTGCGCGAAATCCTGGGGCAGCACCACAGCATGTTCTGCACCGAGGATTACCGCCAGAGCGCCGAATACCGCGATTTCTGGCTGCGGCTGAACGAGGGTCAGTTCATCAGCGGGCGTTTCCACCGGATCGGCAAGTTCAACCGTGACGTCTGGATCCAGGCCACCTACAACCCGATCTTCGACCTCAACGGGCAGGTCACCAAGGTCGTCAAGTACGCCTACGACGTGACCAAGGAGGTTGAACTGGAGCAGCGCATCAGCGAGAAGGCGGCCGACATGACGGTCAGCGTGCGCAGCCTGGTCGACAGCATCGGCGCCATCGCGGCCAGTTCGGGCACGGCACACGACATGGCCGAGGAGTCGTCGCAGGCCGCTCACGCCGGACACGAGGCGGTGTACAAGTCGATCGAGGCGATCGAACGCATACAGACCAGCTCGGCCAAGGTGTCGGAAATCGTCAACGTCATCGGCGACATCGCCAACCAGACCAATCTGCTCGCCTTCAACGCGGCCATCGAGGCTGCGCGCGCCGGGCAGCATGGTGTGGGTTTCTCGGTCGTGGCGGCCGAGGTGCGCAAGCTGGCGGAGCGCAGTTCGGAGGCGGCGAAGGAGATTTCGGCGCTGATCGTGACTTCGGTGGAACAGGTCAAGCAGGGGGCGGAAGTCAGCCGGTCCGCCGCGCACAGCTTCGAGGGCATCATGTCGAGCGTCAAGGCGACCGAAGCCAGCGTGTCGCAGATCGCCTGCGCGACCCAGCAGCAGCGCGAGACGGCAGCACGCGTGTCGCAGCTGATCGATGCGCTGAACGGGTCTTCCGCCAGATGAGCGACGGCAGTCACGACCCGCGGTTCGGCGCGTTCCGCATTGCGTCGATGCAGCTCGCCCTGCCACTCGACGCCTTGCGCGAGGTGGTGCCCTGCGACCGGCTGCAACCTTTACCCTGTGCGGTGGCGTGCGTGGTCGGTGGCATCGATCTGCGCGGCACCGTGCTGCCGGTGATCGACCTGCGCCGTCTGCTCGGGCTGGACGTCACAGCCGACGGGCCGACGCCGACCGTGGCGGTCATGCTGGCCGAAGGCCGCCTGCTTGGCCTGCTCGCCGATGGGGTGGTGGACATCCTCGAGTGTCCGGCCGAGCGCATGAGCCGGCTCGAAAGCCGCAATCCCGATCTCGCGGTCGTCTGTGGCGGCTTCACCCGTCCGGAAGACGGTTCTCTGGTCAGCGTGCTGTCGCCAACCGCGATTGCGGCGATTCCCGGCGTGCCTACGGTGGCCGATCCGCTGTCGGCAGAGCCGGAGGCGTCCGACGGACGCGCGCAGGCGATCACGAACGTGATGCTTTCGCGATGCGGCACGGCGTCGTTCGCGATGGCGACGGCAGCGGTGCACAGCACGCTGCTGCATCCGCAGATACAGCCGTCCGCGCTAGCGGGCGGCTTCTGTCTGGGTGTCATCGAATTTTCCGGTGTGAAGGTGCCGGCGCTGGATCCGCTGCTGTTCTTCGGCTGTGGCGAGCGCGCTGCGGGCCGTGCCGATCAGGCCTTCATCGTCCGCGTAGACAGCGGACTGGTGGCGTTTGTCGTTGACGAGATCGTCGACGTGCTGGTGGCAGACATGGCCAACGTCATACCGGTACCCGCACTGGCGCTGGCTCGTCCGGAACTGTTTTCGGGCCTGTTCCCTCTGCCCGGGCTGCCGCCGCACAACGTGCGTGCCGCCACCGCGCTGACCGGCTTCTATCTCGTGCTCGACGATGCAGCACTGCAGGCCTGCCCTGACCTGCGCGCACTGGCCAGCCTGAATACCCCGGTCGAGGGCTGTGAAGCCGCGCCGACGACATCGGCCGACCGGCGATATCCGGAAACAGTCTCGCAGCAACTGCTGACCTACGATCTGGGCGGCGAGATCGCGACCCCGGTGTCGCAGATCGCCGAAATCATTCCCTGGCAGCCGCAGACCGCACTGGCGGGCGAAGGCCGGCAGGCGGTACTCGTCATGAATCGCGGTCGTGCGATACCGACCTTCTGTCTGAGTTCGCTGATCGGCCGCGCACCGCCGCCGCCTTCGCCGTCGGCCAGCATTCTCGTGGTCGAGACCGAAGGTCGCCACATCGGCTTCACCGTGCCCCGCCTGATGACCATCGATGAAGGCCGCATTCTCGGCGCTCCCGGGCCCGATGCCTGCAATGACGCCGACCCGGCATCGATCCGGCATCTCGAGCACCTGTCGGTCGGTACCGGAACGCAGGAACGCCTGCTCAGCCTGCTTGACCTGAAGCGGATGGCACAGAAGGTGTGCGCCTGAAGCTTCGCCGACGCCGCAAGCGCTAAGCCTTTCCCCGCGGATGCCGTTATAGCGGTACAGCCGCACCCGCAGCCGATCCGGGGCACGTCACAGACGCAAGAGGAGAGCACATTGAAGAACCTGTCCATCGCATTCCGCATCGCACTCGGCTTCGGTCTGATCGCACTGATATTTTCCGGCGTTGCCGCGATCAACGTACTGAATTCCAAGGGCATCGAGCGGATCGCCGAGAGCATTTCCGAGCGATCGCAGCCCAAGATCGATGCCGTCGCCGAACTGAACGAGCGCATCCAGCTGGTGCGGGTCAACGTGCGGGACGCCATCATCGAAACCGACGATGCCAAGTTTCAGGGTTTCAAGGACAGGCTGGCCGAACACCTGCGAATCGCCAGTGCCAACGCGGCCGTGCTGCAGAAGCTGGCGGCCCTGCCGGGGACCGACCAGGCCGAGATTGCAGCGGTGACGACCGTCGTCAATGATCTCAGGACCTTCGAACGCGTGTCGGGTGAGGTGACGCGCCTGGCGCTGTCCGGACACAAGGCCGAAGCGGCCGCGATGCTGCGTGAAGTCACGCCGACGACACAGGCGCTGCACGATGCGACCGAAGCGATCAAGAAGCTGATTCTCGCGCACAACGGCAAAGTGACGGCCGAACTCAGATCCAGTGCCAGCCAGTTGCTCACCTCGATCTATGTGTCGGCGGCGCTGTTCATCCTGGCCAGTGTCGCGACCTCGATCTGGATCAGCGGCAGCATCGTGGCACCGCTCGGAACCATACTGGCTGCGGTCAAACGCATCGCCGAAGGCGATCTGACGCGCGATCTGGTGCCCGAAGGGCGCAGCGAACTGTCCAGCCTGCAGGCGGAGGTTCAGACTATGCAGCTGTCGCTGCGCCAGATGGTAAGCACGATCAGCGACGCCAATGGACGGCTCAGCGATTCGGCCCTGCAGCTGACCGGTGCGACCGAGCAGGTGAAGAACGCATCCGACGCCCAGGCCGGACTGGCCTCCGCGATGGCGGCGTCGATCGAAGAGCTGTCGACCTCGATCACGCACGTCAGCGAACTGAGCGTCGAGGCGAGCAAGGTTTCGCTGCAGACCGGCGAACACGCGTCGGCCGGCGCCAGCGACATCGGCGTCATGGTGGCGCAGATCAAGGACGTGACCGAAGGCATCGAAAGCAGCGCCGAGCGCGCGCATGCGCTGGGTGAAGAGGTGTCGCGGATCACCAGCATCGTGCATGTGATCCGCGAAGTGGCCGACCAGACCAATCTGCTGGCGCTCAATGCCGCGATCGAGGCGGCCAGGGCGGGCGAGGCGGGCCGCGGTTTCGCGGTCGTGGCCGATGAGGTGCGCAAGCTGGCGGAGCAGTCCGGACGTTCGGCCAGCGAAATCACGCAAATGGTCCAGCGCATCCAGACCGGAGCGACGGATGTGTCGTCGCAGATGCGCAGTACCGTCGTGCAGATGCGTGACGGACTGCAGATGGCCGAGGTGGCCGGCAGCAAGGTGCAGGACATCGATGGCCGCACGCAGCAGGTGGTGAAAACCATCGCCGAAGTCTCGGGCGGACTGGGCGAGCAGGCCACGGCCAGTCAGGATCTGGCCCAGCGCGTCGAAATGATCGTGCAGATGGTCGAGCAGAATGCCGGCGCATCGGGCTCGGTCGCAGACTCGGCGCGCGATCTCACCCAGCTGTCAGCCGAACTTGGCAATACGGTGCGCAGATTCCGCATCGCTTCCTGAAGACATCGATCCGGAAAGTTTTGTCGCGGCACGCGGGCGTGGCTGCTGCCACGCCCGCATCCGTCCCGGGGCTGCCTTGACGCCGGACAGTCCGCATCTTGCCGGAATCCGGTCTCCGCCATTGAAGTTGCGCCGATTCATGGGGCGACATGATCTGCCGGGGACACACTTCGGCAACGATCCTCAACAACTGTTTCGCCCCCTCAAGACCCATCCATCAGCGCCGTAAGTCCGGGCGTAATCGTGAGATCGATCACGGTATTGCCCGCTGAAGCCGTGTGGCCGGAACGTTCAGGGCCCACGTTTGCCGAGCTTTCGCGGGTGGCGACCACGGATGTCCTGGGGGGGGAAGTTGATTTTCTTGAAGCATGTGGCAGCGCGGGCGCATGTCGAAGGCGCGTCCGGGCGAGGACGGACGGATCATGTCTAGGCCCTGCTTTTTGCGCGACGCGCTGGCGCTCTACATGGATGGAGCGACGCTGTGGGCGAACGACCTCTGGCGCATGGCATCGGCTGCCGGGCCCTCGTGGGTGCCGGAGGATCCCGCCTGGCAGGGCGTGCCCGCACATCTTGATCACTGGGCGCGACGGGTCGCGAACGGTGCCGGCAGGATGCAGTTGCGTTCGGTCGACTGGATCAGCGCGACCTGGTCCCTGTCGGCCGAATCCGTCGATGGCAGCCTTGCTGCCTGCATGGTCCGCCTGCATGCCGAGAAATTCCTCGAGCCATCGGACGAGGTACCGCGTTGCTCGATACTGGCGGTCGACGACGAGCCCTTCATCCTGAACGCCCTGCGCAGGCTTCTGCGTCGCACGCAGTTCGATCTGCGGACTGCCGGCAGTGCCGATGAGGCACAGGCCATGCTGCGGGTGGAACCGGCCGACATCGTGCTGTCCGACCAGCGAATGCCCGGCATGACGGGTGTTCAGTTGCTGGCCTACGTGCGGGATCTCCTGCCCGACACGGTGCGCATCATCCTGTCCGGCTACAGCGATGCGCAGTCGATCACCGACGCCGTCAACGAAGGTGCGGTGTACAAGTTCATCGCCAAGCCGTGGGACGACGCGCAGCTGTTGCTGACCCTTAACGAGGCAGCCGAAGTCCATCGCACCCGCGTGCGTACCCGTCAGTTGCAGGTTGCGCTGGCCAGTGCGAATGCCGACCTCAGCGTCGTCAATCAGCGCCTCAACCAGCTGCTGTCCGAGCGGGATCAGCTCATTTCGCTCGGCAACTATGCACTCAGGCTGTCGCAGGACATCAATGACGCGTTGCCCTTCCCGATCTGCGGCATCGATTCGGGCGGTCAGCTGGTGACTGCAAACGATGCGGCTGCGCGCTATCTGGGACCGCTGGCCGCGGATGGCGCTCTGGCCGGACTGGTTGCCGGGCGCAGCGCAGGTTTCGAACGGGATGTCGATTTCGCCGGTCGGACCTGGGTGGTGTGCATCGGTCAGCTGGCCGGGGCTGCGGGGCAGGTGGTGGCGTTGATTCCGGAGGCTGATCATGTGCTTTGATGACGTATCACCCGGCGGGTCCGGGACAGAAGCCGATGAGCGCGAGCAGCGCATACGGAACGCAGTTGCGCACATGCTTTCCTGCAATAACCCGGACGATCCCCGTATCCGGATGCTCGGCGCAGTGGTTGTTCGAGTATTGCTTGCGGAAGATGCTCATGAGTGATGACGAGGTGGTGAAAAGCGGTTCCATCGTGCTGCCACCATTGCCCGAGGTACTGGCCGAACTGCTGTCCATGCTCGGCCGGGATGAATTGCACGGTGCGGATATCGCGCGCACGGTGAGTCGCGATCCTGCGCTGGCAGCGGCGACCCTGAAGCTGGCGAATTCGCCGTTTTTCGGCCTGGCACGCCGGGTGGCGAACATGCAGGATGCGATCACGCTGATCGGCGTGAACGCGGTGCGCAACATGCTGCTGATTCTGGGCATGCGCAGTGCGTTGCGGCCGCCGGAAGGCTTGTTCGACAGCTATGGTTTCTGGCTGCATGCACTTGAAACCGCATCGGCCGCACGCGCGCTGATGCACGCCAATTCGAGGCCCGCCGACGAAGCGTTCCTCGCTGGTGTGATGCACGACCTCGGCAAACTGGTCAACGCCTGTGTCCGCCCTGACCTGCTCGAGCAGGTGACCTTGAACGTCCGTCAGTACGGGTGCAGCTGGTATGAGGCGGAACAGGCAGTCGGGGTCATGGGGCACGAGGAGACAGGCGCCCTGCTGGCCGAGGCGTGGCAGCTGCCGGACGCGTTGGCCCGCGCCATGAGTCATCACCATTCGCCGTCTGCCGATGATCCGCCGGTGGTACATGCCGTGCATATCGCCAATCTCATTGGCCATGTGGCACGGGGTGTGTGCGAGGGTGAACCGGCTCCGCCATTGAATGTGGTCAGCTGGCAGCGTCTGACGCCATCCGAGGCCGATATCGAGCGCGCAGTACGCGCGGTCCGCCAGCTGCACGGCCATGGCAGCGAATGGCGTGCGCTGCTGACGGAGACCTGAACGGAGATCACGATCTGCCTGCTGTGCGCAGCTCTCGGTCGTCCGGACCCGCGGGGCGGGCACGCGACATGCGCCGCATTCCGTCGCCGCCCATGCAAGTTTGAACATCTGTGTCCCGCCATCAAGGGAACGGGGGTGGCGTCGTTATCGTGACATGCGTCACGAAATCGCGCCGGACATGCACATGAACGAGATTTCTCCGCCTCAATCGCAGGGCACGGCGCTGTTGTCGGTGCTGTGCGTCGACGACGAGCGCAACATCCTGTCGTCGCTGCGCCGTCTGCTGCGCCCGCAGGGCTATGCGGTTCACATGGCCGGCAGCGGCGCCGAGGCGCTGGCGCTGCTGGAAACAACGCCGGTCGATCTCGTCATTTCCGACATGCAGATGCCGGAAATGAATGGCGCGGAATTCCTTTCCCGCGTACGTACGCGCTGGCCGTCACCGGTGCGCGTCCTGCTGACCGGCTATGCCGACATGTCGTCCACGATCGATGCGATCAATCGCGGAGAGATTCATCGCTTCATTTCCAAACCGTGGGACGACGATCATCTGCTCGACGTGGTGCGCGACTGTCTCGCGCGGCGCGTGCTCGAGCGCGAGCGCGAGCAGCTGCGCCTGCGCATCGAGGAACAGAATCAGGAACTTCTGCAGCTGAACGTGCTGCTCGAGGAGAAGGTCGAGGCGCGTACCGCCGAACTGGCGCGGGTGAATGATTCGCTGAAGCAGAACTTCCTTACGTCGATCAAGGTGTTCTCGAATCTGATCGAGCTCCGCCATCCGCTGTTGCGCGGGCACTCCCGCCGCGTGGCAGACCTGGCGCGTGCCATGGCGCGGCGGATGACGCAGTCGCAGGCTGCGGTCAATGAAATATTCGCGGCGGCACTGCTGCACGACATCGGCAAGATCGGACTTGCCGACGAAATCATTGCCCAGCCGAGCGACCGGTTGGTCGGGGATGCATTGAAGTCATGGCGCGCACATGCGGCGCTCGGCGAATCGGCACTGCTGGCGCTCGATTCGCTGCGGGCGTCGGCACGCATCATCAGGCACCACCACGAGCGTCTTGACGGGAAGGGCTTTCCCGACGGGCTGGAGGGCGAGGCCATTCCGCTCGGTGCCCGCATTCTTGCAGTGGCCAACGATTTCGACAGTTACCGGCACGGCATGGTGTGCGGCAGGCACTTCGACGACGACGCTGCGTTCGACTACATCCTGCAGGGGCGAGGCAGCCGATATGACGCTGCGGCCGTCGCCGTGCTGCGCCAGGTGCTGGACGCCGCCGCCACCGAGCGCGTCCCCGACGAGGCGTTGTCGGTGGACAAACTCGCACCGGGCATGGTGCTGTCGCGCGATCTGCTGGACCGTGACGGCCGTCTGCTGCTCGCCGCCGACTTCGTCATCGACCCGGTGGTGATCCGTCAGATCCGGGACTATGCGGAGCGGGTCAATCCATCCATGAAGCTTCATGTTCATCCTGTCTCACCCACGCAAGCGAACTGATACATGCGCCTGAACGTACTCGTCGTCGATGACTCGCCCATGGCGAGAAAGATGCTCATCAAGTCACTCCCGGCAGACTGGGATGTCGACATCCGCCAGGCGGGAGGCGGCGAGGAGGCGCTGGCGGCCTACCGGGAGGGCGGCGCGGACATCATCTTTCTCGATCTGAACATGCCCGGTCTGGACGGCTACGGGGTACTCGAAATCCTGAGGGCCGAGGATCTGAACTGCTTCGTCATCGTCGTATCGGCCGACGTGCAGCCGCAGGCGCGCGAACGGGTGATGCGCATGGGCGCGATTGCGTTCGTTCAGAAGCCGGTCGATGCCGCGAAGCTCGAAGTCGTGCTGCGTGACTATGGAGTGCTGGCATGAGCGCCATGCTGCTGACTGCAGAGCAGAACGAGGTGCTGCAGGAGATTGCCAACATCGGCATGGGGCGCGCGGGGCGGTCGCTTGCGGGCGTGTTTGAAGAATTCGTCGAGCTGTCGGTGCCGCGCGTACGCGAAGCCGGACTCGATGAACTGCCCGGCGCGGTCGCACAGCTGATTCCGGATGAAACGCTGACCGCCGTCCGCCAGGCCTTCTTCGGTC
>DATCUL010000039.1:0-21556 GCA_036567405.1 Methyloversatilis sp.
GGCGCTGCCGGCACGCTGGCGCGACCGGCCGGTGCAGTGGCTTGAGCGGGTGTTCTCGTCCGGCGACGAAGCGCGCCTCGACCGCGCCGTCGAAGCCTGGCGCACCTACGAACACGCGCTCGGCAACTGGCCGGACACAACGCCGCCGGCACCGCCCGCGGCCGAAGAGTGGCCACTGCTGCGCGCGCGCTATCGCGTGCAGTCGCATTATCTGGCGCAGCGCTGCTTTCTCGGAGAGGCGAAGGTGCTGGATGCGGTCGCGCGCCTGCACGGGCTGCCGGTAGCCATCGTGCACGGCAGCCAGGACATGGTGTGCCGGCCGCAGAACGCCTGGCGCGCCCACTGCACGCTGCGCGGCAGCCGGCTGGCCTGGGCGCAGGGCGCCGGTCACGACCCCTTCCATCCGGCCAGTCTGGCGCTGCTCCGCTCGGCCATCGACGCCCATGCGCGCGACGGTCATTTCGATGCCTGGCCCGGAGCACTGCCTTGAGCCTGCGGCTGAAACTCAACCTGCTGATCGCGCTGGTCATCATCACCTTCACCAGCACGATGCTGACCATGGAGCTGATGGGCACGCGCAGTGCGGTCGGCGAGGAAATCGAGGCCGCCAACCGGGTGGCGACGCAACTGCTGACGCGCGTCACGCTGATCTACGCCGACACCGGCGCACCGGCGCTGGTCGATTTCCTGATTCGTCTGGGTCGCGTGCGCGCCACCGAGATCCGGCTTTTCGGCAGCGACCACAGCCTGCTCTACACCTCGCCGCCGTCACTGTACAAGGCCGGCCGCGAGGCGCCGGAGTGGTATTCGCGGCTCATCCTGCCGAAGCGGCCGCGTCAGGAGATCACGCTGGCAGACGGCGCGATGCTGGTGATCGAAGCCGACGCCTCGCGCGCGATACTCGACGGCTGGGACGACGCGATGACGCTGCTGATCGCAGGTTCGATCGCCATGCTGCTGGGCAACGGCCTGGTGTTCTGGCTGGTCGGCCGTGCCACCCGCCCATTCGCCACCATCCTGCGCGGACTCGAACACATGCGGGCCGGCGACTACCACACGCGCCTGCCGGCGCTGCCGGGACACGAAGCGGGCTCGATGGCGCAGGCCTTCAACCGCATGGCGCAGTCGATCGAAGACAACATGAATGCCCGCCAGGAGGCGCTGGAAGCGCGCAGCCATCTCGAGGAAAACCGCGAACTGACGCAGTTCATCCAGAGCCGCATCGAGGAGGAAAGGCGCGACATCGCGCGCGAGCTGCACGACGAGATGGGCCAGGCGGTCACCGCCATCAAGAGCATGGGGCTGTCCATCGTGCGGCGCGACGAAAAGTCCGATCCGGGCAGCGCCGAGGCCGCCCGGCTCATCGTCGACACCGCCGACCACCTGTACGACGTGATGCACAGCATCATTCCGCGCCTGCGCCCGCTGGCACTGGACAATCTCGGCCTGGCCGACGCGCTGGAGGATCTGGTCGCCGGCTGGCAGCGCCACCATCCCGAGATGCAGTTCGAGCTGGCGATGACCGGCCTGCCGGAGGCTCCGGGCGACTCGCTGAAGCTGGCGGCCTACCGCATCGTGCAGGAGGCGGTGACCAACGCGCTCAAGCATGCCGGTGCGCAAAAAATCGTCATTTCACTGAACGGGTCGGAACAGTGGCTCGATCTTGCGGTCGAGGATGATGGCACCGGACTGGCCGAAGACTGGGCGCACAAGCGCGGTCATCACGGCGTGCGCGGCATGCGCGAGCGCGCGCAGGCGCTGGGCGGAGAGCTGGATCTGACAGCACGAAAGGGTGGCGGCACCCGGGTTGCAGCCCGCCTGCCGCTCGAATAGAAAAGAAGAAACACCGGCTGCACAAGGCAGCCGGACTGCGGTTCAGCAAGGGAGACAAGGGATGGGCCCGATCAGGGTGATGCTGGTCGATGACCACGCGGTGGTGCGGATGGGATTCAAGCTGCTGCTCGCCGCCTGCGAGGACATCGAGGTGATCGGCGAGGCGGACAGTGGCGAAACCGCCTATGTGCGCTACGCCGAACTGAAACCGGATGTCGTCGTGATGGACCTGTCGATGCCCGGCATGGGCGGCATCGAGGCGGTGCGGCGGCTGACCGCGCGCGACAAGGGCGTGCGCATCCTGGCGTTGTCGGCGCACGAGGACACCGCGCACCCGAAGCGCGTGCTCAAGGCCGGCGCAGTAGGTTACCTGTCCAAGCGCGGCGCGCCCGAGGCGCTGATCGACGCCGTGCGCACGGTGGCCACCGGGCGCATGTATCTGGATGCCGAAATCGCGCAGAAGCTGGCGATGCAGGATGTGACCGGCGCCCAGAATCCGGTCGAGGCGCTGTCGGAGCGCGAGTTCGAGGTATTCATCCACCTCGCGCGCGGCCAGTCGGTAAACCAGATCGCCGAAACGCTGCACCTGTCGGCATCGACCGTCGGCACCCACCTGTACAACATCAAGCAGAAACTGGGCGCGTCGAATCAGGCGGAACTGACTCTGATCGCGCTGCGCAACGGGCTGATCGAGGCCTGATTCCTGTTTGCGCGCACGGAAACGGTGCGCGCAGCCTCATCCTGATGCCCTGCGCCGGCCCGCACCTGTTGCAGGCTGCGACGGCACGGCAGGCCCTCGGGGCGGGCAGCGCAGCTGCTGCCTGCCCACCTGAATATTCCGCACCGCACCAATACCGCGTCACTGCGCTGTTTCCGCCCGATCAGGCCGAAACCCCTGTGTGAACTTGATCCGCTCCTGATGCGTCTCACCGCGTCAGACCGAGGTCTGGCACGTTTTGCGCTTAACATGCTGCATCGCAGCAAAACGATCGAAACCCACAGGTTCCCAACCCATGTTCCGTTAGTTCATCTGCAGCCACCGGCCGGCCTTGTCCATCCGGCCGTCAGCAAGGAGGTCATCATGCGCATTCTCGGATTGCTGTTCATGCTTGCGATCGCGCCCGGCGCACAGGCCAGCGCGGAACGCTACATCCAGTTCTCGATGCACATGGTGAAGATCCTCGCCGCCAATCCGGATGGCCGGATCAACACCGGAACCGGCGTGCAGCTCGATGCACGGCACGTGGTCACCAGCTGCCACGTGGTCGGCCACGCCGGCAGCGTCATCGTCGCGCGCGGCAGCACCGGCGTCGCCGCCCGCGCGCAGTCGGTCGATACCCGCCACGACCTCTGCCTGCTGGGCGTCGCCCAGCCGCTGGGCAGCCCGGTCGACAGGGTCGCGCCGGGTTCGCTGAAGGTCGGCGACGAGGTCCATGCGATGGGCTTCTCCGGCGGCAAGGCCTTGTCGATGAGCACAGGCCATGTCACCGCACTGCACGACATGGACGGGGCGGCAGTGATCGAGACCGATGCGCAATTCCAGCAGGGTGCGTCCGGCGGCGCGCTGTTCGACGCCGACGGTCATCTGGTCGGCGTGCTCACCTTCTTCATACCGGGACTGCAGCGCCACTTCGCGGTGCCGGTCGAGTGGCTCGAACAGGGTCTCGCACAGCCGGCCGAAGTCGATCTGCCCATCCAGTCCCCGATCGCACCGTTCTGGGCCGCTGATGATGCCGAAAAGCCGTACTTCCTGCGCGCGATACAGCACGAGAACGATCACGACTGGCAACGCCTGCGGGCCGTGACGAAGGAATGGGTGGAAGCCGAGCCGCGGAACGGCGCGGCGATCGAGGCGGCGGTGCGCGCCAGCCGGCTGCCTGCACTGCCGCAGTGAAGCGCGGTCCGGTAAACGAAAAAACGCCGGACCGGTCACCCGGTCCGGCGTCTGGTCTGCTTCAGCGTACTGCAGCGACCTGCTGTACCTGAGCGGCCGGTACGGCGGAGTGCTGAGTCGCATCGGCCGGCGCAGTCGCGCTCGGCAGCAGCGGCACGATCAGCAGCGCGACGATGTTGATGATCTTGATCAGCGGGTTGACCGCCGGGCCGGCCGTGTCCTTGTACGGGTCGCCGACCGTGTCACCGGTCACCGCCGCCTTGTGCGCCTCGGAACCCTTGCCGCCGAAGTGACCGTCCTCGATGTACTTCTTCGCGTTGTCCCAGGCACCACCGCCGGTAGTCATCGAGATCGCGACGAACAGGCCGGTCACGATGGTGCCCATCAGCAGGCCGCCCAGCGCCTGCACACCGGCTTCGGCCCCCATCAGGAAGGCGATGCCGAACGCGACAACCACCGGCACCAGCACCGGCAGCAGCGACGGAATCATCATTTCCTTGATCGCGGCAACGGTCAGCATGTCGACCGCGCGCGAGTAATCGGGCTTGGCCGTGCCTTCCATGATGCCGGTGATTTCCTTGAACTGGCGGCGCACCTCGACCACAACCGCGCCAGCCGAACGACCGACCGCTTCCATCGCCATCGCACCGAACAGGTAGGGAATCAGGCCGCCGATGAACAGGCCGATGATGACTGCCGGATTGGCCAGATCGAAGCTCACGTGGTGACCGGCGGCTTCAAGTGCGTGCGTGTAGTCGGCGAACAGCACGAGTGCTGCCAGACCGGCCGAGCCGATGGCATAGCCCTTGGTCACGGCCTTGGTCGTGTTGCCCACGGCGTCGAGCGGGTCAGTCACGGCACGCACCGAATCCGGCAGTTCCGACATTTCGGCGATGCCGCCCGCGTTATCGGTGATCGGACCGTAAGCATCGAGCGCGACGATGATGCCGGACATGCTGAGCATCGAGGTCGCAGCGATCGCGATGCCGTACAGGCCACCCATCGTATAGGCCGCCCAGATGGCCGCGCACACCGCCAGCACCGGCAGCGCGCACGACTTCATCGACACGCCGAGGCCGGCGATGATGTTGGTGCCGTGACCGGTGGTCGATGCTTCCGCGATGTGGCGCACCGGCTTGAACTCGGTACTGGTGTAGTACTCGGTGATCACCACCATCAGGCCGGTCAGCACCAGACCGACGACGGCTGCGCCGTACAGGCGCAGTTGCGCGCCATCGGCAATGCCCATCGCCGCATTGAGCGCGTCGTCCGGCATCAGCGCCGTGGTCAGCGGGTAGAAGGCGATCAGCGCCAGCACGCCGGCGACGATCAGGCCGCGGTACAGGCCGTTCATGATCTTCTGTCCCGGCTTGGTCTTGACGAACAGGCAGCCGATGATGGACGCGATGATCGAGAAGCCGCCCAGCGCCAGCGGGTAGATGACCGCCGCCTCGGCATTCGACTTGAGCAGCAGCGCACCGAGCAGCATGGTAGCCACCGTCGTCACCGCATAGGTTTCGAACAGGTCGGCTGCCATGCCTGCGCAGTCACCGACGTTGTCGCCGACGTTGTCGGCGATCACCGCCGGATTGCGCGGGTCATCCTCGGGAATGCCGGCTTCGACCTTGCCCACCAGGTCGGCGCCGACGTCGGCGCCCTTGGTGAAGATGCCGCCGCCCAGTCGCGCAAAGATCGAGATCAGTGACGAACCGAATCCCAGTCCGATCAGCGGATGGATCACCGCGTCGATGGCCGCATCGTGCGCCGCCGAGCCCTTGAGGATGGCGAAGTAGCCAGCCACGCCGAGCAGGCCCAGCCCCACGACCAGCATGCCGGTGATCGCACCACCGCGGAAGGCCACGTCGAAGGCTTCGGACACGCCCTTGCGCGCCGCCTCGGCCGTGCGCACGTTGGCGCGTACCGACACGTTCATGCCGATGTAGCCCGCCGCACCGGACAACACCGCACCGATCACGAAACCGGCGGCGGTCGATGTGCCGAGAGTGAGCCAGAGCAGGACGGTGAGGACGACGCCGACAATGGCGATCGTGCGGTACTGCCTGTTCAGGTAGGCCTTGGCGCCTTCCTGCACGGCATCGGCAATTTCGCGCATGCGCGGATTGCCGTCAGGTTGGGCAAGAATCCACTTGCTTGAGATGGCGCCATAGACAATGGCCACCACGGAACACACCAGCGCGAACACCAGACCGTAAGACGACATCACCCCTCCTCTTGTTTTGACTGCGTGCTACGAAGGAGCGGTGCCGTGACGCCGCCCCCGGAAGCTGCTGCGATCTGCCCGATCGCCGGACTGCAGCATCGCTGCAGTCCCGGTAAGTCATCCGCACGCCTTGCGGCACGCGGCTACAAGTGGTGCGTCCTGCCCCGTGTCAGCCGGCGAAGGGCGGCAGCGTGCGCGCCGCGCTCTCGTTCTTCAGGCTGACATAGGCCGGCAGTCCATCGACATAGGGCGGATAGTCCTCGCCCGCAATCAGCGGCTGCAGGTAGTTCCGGCAGGCTTCGGTGATGCCGAAGCCGTCGGCCGAGATGAAATCCCTCGGCATCATCTTCTCGTGATTGGCCACGTCCTTCAGCTGCGCCACGCCGATCTCCCATGCATAGGGCTGGTCGGCGGTGCGCACGATGGCCGGCATCACGGCATTGCGTCCTTCCAGCGCCAGCTCGACCGCGCGGCGCCCCAGCGCGTGCGCCTGCGCGGCATCGGTGGCCGAGGCGACATGGCGCGCGCTGCGCTGCAGGTAGTCGGGCAGCGCCCAGTGATATTTGTGGCCGAGCCGGCTCTTGATCAGTTCGGCGACCTGCTGGCCGACGCCGCCCAGCTGGGCGTGGCCGAAGGCGTCACGGGTACCCGATTCCGCCAGCAGCTTGCCATCGGCGCCACGCAGGCCTTCGGACACCGCGATGGCGCAGAAGTCGTGCTCGCGCACGCAGGCATCGACCCGCGCCAGGAAGGCTTCGGGATCGAAGGTGATTTCAGGGAACAGCAGGATGTGCGGTGCCTCGCCGTGCGACCGCGCGGCCAGTCCGGCAGCCGCGGTGATCCAGCCGGCATGGCGGCCCATCACTTCCATCACGAATATCTTGGTCGAGGTGCGCGCCATCGACGCGACATCGAGACCGGCTTCCATCATCGACACGGCGACATACTTGGCCACCGAACCGAAGCCGGGGCAGTTGTCGGTGCCGACCAGGTCGTTGTCCACCGTCTTGGGAACGCCGACGCAGACCAGCGGGTAGTTCAGCCTCTCCGCGATCTGCGACACCTTCCACGCGGTGTCCATCGAGTCGTTGCCGCCGTTGTAGAGGAAGTAGCGGATGTCGTGCGCGCGGAACACCTCGATCAGCCGTTCGTACTGCGCACGGTTCTCGTCGAGGCCCTTCAGCTTGTAGCGGCACGAACCGAAGGCACCGCCCGGCGTATGACGCAGGGCGGCGATGGCGGCATCGGTCTCGCCGGAGGTGTCGATCAGGTCTTCGTGCAGCGCGCCGAGAATGCCGTTGCGCCCCGCGAACACCTTGCCTATCCGGTCACCATGCTCACGCGCAGCCTGGATGACGCCACAGGCCGTCGCATTGATGACGGCCGTGACGCCCCCCGACTGCGCATAGAACAGGTTTGCCGGCATCTGGATCAGCGCAGTGCCTCGAGTGCGCGCTGCATCACTTCGTCCACCGGGCCGACGCCGGAGATGGCGCGGTACTTCGGTGCACCCGGCTCGCCGCGCTGGGCCCAGCCGGAGTAGTAGTCAACCAGCGGACGCGTCTGCGAGTGATAGACCTCGAGGCGCTTCCTGACCACTTCCTCGCGGTCGTCGTCGCGCTGCACCAGCGGTTCGCCGGTCACGTCGTCGATGCCGTCGACCTTGGGCGGATTGAACACCACATGGTAGGTGCGGCCCGATGCGAGGTGGGCGCGGCGGCCGCTCATGCGGGTGATGATGTCGGAGTCCGGCACCTGGATCTCGAGCACGTAGTCGATCGCGACATTGGCCTGCTTCATCGCGTCAGCCTGCGGGATCGTGCGCGGGAAGCCGTCGAACATGTAGCCGGTCTTGCAGTCGTCGGCCAGCAGGCGGTCCTTGACCAGGCCGATGATCAGGTCATCGGACACCAGACCACCCGAGTCCATCACCTTCTTGGCTTCGATGCCGAGCGGCGTGCCCGCCTTCACTGCGGCACGCAGCATGTCGCCGGTGGAAATCTGGGGAATGCCGAAGCGTTCCTTGATGAAGGTTGCCTGAGTGCCCTTGCCTGCGCCCGGCGGGCCCAGAAGAATGAGACGCATGTCCGCTCCTGATGTGATGTCGTTTTTGGATGATTCCGAACAGTGTGCCATCTGCCGCGCAGCCCGCGCCGGTTTTCGGCGCACCGCTGCACGCATTGTCAGCCGGCGCGAACTTACCGCCAATGCGCAGCGCGGTCAAACTGCAGTGCGTCAGATTCCGCCCGCGGCGAACAGCGCCCGCATGCGTTCGAGGTCTTCCGGCGTATCGACACCGGCATGCGGCATGGCCACGTCGCTCACCACGCGGATGCGATGGCCGTGCCACAGCGCGCGCAGCTGCTCGAGCGCCTCGCACTGTTCCATCGGCGCCGCATCGAGGCGCGCGTTCTTCTGCAGGAAGCGGACGCGATAGGCGTAGATGCCGATATGCCGCTGGGCACCCAGACCGGGCGGCAGCGTGGCTCGGTCGCGGGCGAAGTCGTCGCGCGCCCACGGTATGGGCGCCCGCGAGAAGTACATCGCACGGCCCTGCGCGTCGCACACCACCTTCACCACGCCGGGATTGAAGAAGTCGGCGGCGTCGGTGATGGCACTGCTGGCGGTGGCGATCGACGACTCGGAATCCTGGTCGAGTGCCAGCGCCACGGCGCGGATCAGATCCGGATCGATCAACGGCTCGTCACCCTGAACATTGACCACGACGCTGCCGGCCGACCAGCCGAGCTGTTCGGCCACTTCGGCGATGCGGTCGGTACCGGTCGAGTGGTCGGTGCGCGTCATCACCGCCTGGAAACCATGGGCGGCGACCGCTGCCGCGATGTCGGCGTGGTCGGTCGCGACCACCAGTACCTCGGCGCCGCTGCGGGCGGCCTGCTGCGCCACGCGCACCACCATCGGCAGCCCGCCGATGTCGAGCAGCGGCTTGCCCGGCAAGCGGGTCGATGCATGCCTGGCCGGAATCACGATCTTGAACATGATGTCAGCCTCAGGCGGGAGCCGCGCCACGACCGGCCGCCGGATCACGCAGGGCGGCCGCCTCGTCCTCGCTCATTTCGCGCGCCTCTTCCTCGAGCATGACCGGAATGCCGTCGCGGATCGGATAGGCAAGACGACTTGCCTTGCACTGCAGCTCGTTGCGCGTCCGGTCGAGCACCAGCGGTGCCTTGGTGACCGGGCAGACGAGAATTTCAAGAAGACGGGGATCCATGCATCAACTCCACAAGGCGGGCCGATATCCGACCCGCCAGATCTGGGTCGAGGTGTGCCTCGACCGGCAATACCCACACCGGGGTGTCCGACAATCCGTGACATTTTACCGCGTCCTTCTCTGTCATCAGCAGCGCGTCACAGTCGGCAAATGTCAGATCCTGTGCCGTGTAAGTGTGGTGATCGGCGAAGGGATGGGCGGTGAAGTCGAGTCCGAGCGCGTGCAGGTGGTCGAAAAAACGTGCCGGCTCGCCGATGCCGGCCAGCGCGTGCAGACGCAGCCCGCGCAGGTCGTCAGCGCGTGCCCTGACCTGCGGTTGCCCGAGGCGTTGGAAGGTGTCGCCGCGCAGCGTCATCCGGTATGCAGGCGCACCCGCGACCGGCTGCGCGTCCGGTCCGTTTAGCACGACGGCATCCACTTCCGCCAGCCTGGACGGCGCCTCGCGCAGCGGTCCGGCCGGCAGATGGAAGCCATTCATCAGGCCACGCCGGTCGATCACCGCGATCTCGACATCGCGGGCCAGCGCGTAATGCTGCAGGCCGTCGTCGCACAGCACGACGTCGCAGTCCGGGTGCCGCGCCAGACCGGCCCGTGCCGCTTCGGCACGCATCCGCCCGACCCATACCGGCACGCCGCTGCGCCGTGCCAGCAGCAGCGGCTCGTCGCCGTACTCGGTGGCATCGCCGTCGGACGACACCGGCCGCGCATCGTCTGCCCTGCCGCCATAGCCGCGCGACACGATGAGCGGATGGTGGCCGAGCGCCGTCAGCGCCTGCGCGAGGTGCAGCGTCAGCGGTGTCTTGCCGGCACCGCCGGCGATGATGTTGCCGATCACGACGACCGGCACCGGAAGCCGCTGCGCGGACAGCAAGCCGTGGCGGAAGGCGGCGCGGCGGATGCCCGACACCAGGCGGAACAGCAGTGACAGCGGCCACAGCAGCCAGGCAAGCGGCCCGCGACGGCGCCAGTGTTCGGGCAGCGCACGCGCCGCGCTCATCGACCCGCTGACGTGTCTGACTGTGTGGCGAAGGAAATGCCGGCGATGCCGGCCTTCTGCGCTGCCTGCATGACGTCGATCGACGACTGCAGGCGCGCCTCGCGGTCTGACGAAATGATGACAACGGGATCCTGCTTGCCGGACGCCGCCTTCGCCAGCGCAGTGCGCAGCGCGTCGGCGTCGCCGGTGCTTACCGGCTGGCGGTTGATCATGATTTCGCCGCGCGCCGTGATCAGCACGCTGATCTCCCGGTCGACCGGTTCCGATTCCGGCGCCTGGGCGCTCGGCAGCGTGATCTCGAGCCCGGCGGTCTTGGAGTAGGTGGTGGTCACCATCAGGAAGATGAGGATCACCAGCAGCACGTCGATCAGCGGAATCAGGTTGATTTCCAGATCTTCGCGGCCGCGGCCGCGTCGGAAGTTCATCGCCGCCCCCTACTTCGCCGCGCGCTCGCCATGCGCGACCTCGACCAGCTTGATCGCCTGCTGCTCCATGTCGAGCACGAGATCGTCGACCAGGCCGCGGAAATAGCGGTAGAAGATCAGCGCGGGAATCGCAACCAGCAGACCGCAGCCGGTGTTGTACAGGGCCACCGAAATGCCGCTGGCAAGCTGCTGCGGATTGCTGCCGGCTGCCGTCTGCGCGCCAAAGATTTCGATCATCCCGACGACGGTGCCGAACAGGCCCATCAGCGGTGCAGCGGTCGCGATGGTGCCCAGCGTCGTCAGGTAGCGTTCGAGCTGATGTGCCACGGCACGGCCCTCTTCCTCGATCGCTTCCTTCATCACCTCGCGCGAGCTGCGGATGTTGCGCAGACCCGCGGCGAGCACCCGGCCGAGCGGAGAATGGCCGGCGACACGACGTATCATGTCAGATCCTGGCTGACCGCCCTTGAGGTCGGACAGGACGGAATCGAGCAATCCGGGCGGCACGACCTTGCTGCGTCGCAGGCTGGCCAGGCGTTCGAAGATCAGCGCAAGTGCGATGATGGACGCGGCAATCAGAGGCCAGATCGGCCAGCCGGCCGCGCGGATGATGTCAAACACGTGCGCTCCCCTTCTGAACAAGCGGCGAACTGTAGCCTGCGGGGCCGACGCGGGCAACCCTGCATCCGCAACACGGGGATCGTCGTCGCGAGCGGCGATGGGTTATCCACAGAAATTGTGGATAACTGTGTGAGTTACGTCCGGACACATCTGCTAACTCGACCCGGGACAAGCGTTTTTCTTACGCCGATCAAAAATTAGGCTTCCATGACCCGAGGGTCGGAAACCTTATGCACGACTGCGCATATATCGATATGAACGAAAACATCTTTCCCGCCGACGGCGGCACCAGCATCCCGGTGTCCGAGCTCGTGCGCCGGGCGAGGCTGGCGCTGGAGCGCAGCTTTCCGGTGCTGTGGGTCGGCGGCGAACTGTCGGGCGTCACCCGTGCAGCGTCCGGCCATCTGTACTTCTCGCTGAAGGACGAAAGCGCCCAGGTGCGCTGCGTGATGTTCCGGAACCGCAGCCAGCTGCTGCCGTTCGAGCCCAAGGCGGGGTTGCGCGTCGAGGTGCGGGCGCAGGTGTCGCTGTACGAGGCGCGCGGTGACTTCCAGCTGACCGTCGACGCGATGCGGCGCTCGGGCGTCGGTGCGCTGCACGAGGCTTTCCTGCAGCTCAAGGCGCGCCTGGAACGCGAAGGCCTGTTCGACCCGTCGCGCAAGCGCCTGCTGCCGGCGCTGCCGGTGCGCGTGGCCATCGTGACCTCGCCGACGGCAGCCGCACTGCGCGACGTGTTGGCGACGCTGGCCCGCCGCGCGCCGCACATCTCCATCGTGCTGCTGCCCTGTCTGGTGCAGGGCGTGGACGCGCCGGTACAGATCGCAGCGGCGATCGGACGCGCCGGCGACACCGGCTGCGATGCAGTGATGGTCGTGCGCGGCGGCGGCGCGGCGGAAGACCTGATGGCCTTCAACGACGAGCGGGTCGCGCGCGCGATCGCCGCATGTCCGGTACCGGTCGTGACCGGCATCGGACACGAAACCGATTTTTCCATCGCCGACTTCGTGGCCGACCTGCGTGCCGCGACACCGACCGCTGCGGCCGAACTGGTCAGCGCCGGTCATGTCGAGGCAGGCCGCCGCCTGGCGACGCTGACAGCCCGCCTGTCGCGCGCCGTGCACGCGCGGCTCGATGCGCGTGGCCAGAAGCTCGACGACCTGGCGGCACGGCTCCATCCACCCGCCCGGCAGCTGTCCCTGGCGCGCGAGCGGCTGCATGTACTGCACGAACGCATGCGCCGGGCACAGCAGGTGAAGCAGGCACGCGACAGCCGCCACACCGGCGTCCTTGCGCTGCGGCTGCAGGCGGCACGTCCTGCACTGGCTCTCAGACAGGCTAATCTGTACCGGCTGGCGGAACGTCTGAACGGCGCGGTGCACGGCGCACTGGAATCAGCCCGCCATCGTGCCGACCTGTCGGCCGCGCAACTGACGCAGCTCGATCCGGCCGCGGTGCTGGCGCGCGGCTTTTCCATCGTGCGCGATGGCGAAGGCCGCATCGTGCGCGACGCCGGAACGCTGGCGGAGGGACAAGGTCTGCATCTGCAGTTCGAGCATGGCGGCGCCGATGTCGACGTCCGCCGGGCCTTTCCGGACACCGCGGCGGGAGGCTGAAGCCGCCCGGATTTTGCCTTGTGCTACGCAGTGGCCGGCCATAAACTCACGCCCTTGGCTTTGCAGCAAACCTTTTGAACCGGACTGACTGGGAGAAAAAATATGGAACACACCCTGCCCCCGCTGCCCTATGCGCTCGACGCACTGGCGCCGCACATTTCCCGCGAAACGCTGGAATTCCACTACGGCAAGCACCACCAGGCCTATGCCACCAACCTGAACAACCTGATCAAGGGCACCGAGTTCGAGAACCTCGACCTCGAAGCCATCATCAGGAAGGCGCCGGCTGGCGGCGTGTTCAACAATTCGGCCCAGGTCTGGAACCACAGCTTCTTCTGGAAGAGCCTGAAGCCGGCCGGCGGCGGCGCACCGACCGGCGCTCTGGCAGCGGCCATCGATGCCAAGTGGGGCAATTTCGACGAGTTCAAGAAGGCCTTCAAGACCTCTGCCGTCGGCAATTTCGGCTCCGGCTGGACCTGGCTGGTCAAGAAGGCCGACGGCACGCTGGACATCGTCAACACGACCGGCGCCGGCACGCCGCTGACCTCGGATGCCAAGGCGCTGCTGACGATAGACGTGTGGGAACACGCCTACTACATCGACTACCGCAACCGTCGTCCGGACTTCGTCGACACCTTCCTCGCCAGCCTGGCGAACTGGGACTTCGCCGCCGCGAACTTCGCGTCCTGATGCGCCACGCCGGGGCAGGCCCCCGGCAAGCGACGCCGATGCGCGCTGCCTCGTCCGGCCAGTCCGGAAGACGCAGCGCGTTTTGTTTGAACACGTGGAAAAGCCGCGCGGTCCAATTCCACACCCACCGTCAGAGGAACAGCGCCATGTCGCAATGGAGAAAAGCCGGTCCGAACGAAACCTTCTCGCCGGAAGAGATCGATGCCCGTCTGAAGACCGAACTTCCGAATTGGTACTACGAGGATGGCTGGATACGGCGCAAGTACAGGACCAGCGGCTGGAAGGGCACGCTGATGGTGGTCAACACGGTCGGACACCTTGCCGAGGCGGCCTTCCATCATCCGGATCTGGCGGTCTCGTACGCCTTCGTGATCGTGAAACTGGTCAACCATGAAGCAAAGGGCGTGACCGAACGGGATTTCCAGCTGGCGAGGAAGATCGAGGATGTCGTCATGTGGCAACCCGCGCTCGAAGAAGGCAGCGCGCTCGCCGGCACACCGGACGATCCGCGCTTCAAGTACATCAAGTACGACTGAGTGTACGACCGGGTGAGGAGCGGCACGCTGCGCCTGGCGCGCCATGCATCGATCTCTGCGTTCGATGCAGGACAGTGGGACAGTCTCGCCGGTGGACATGCGACGCTTTCGCATGCCCTGCTCGACGCGTTCGAGACATCGGGTTGCGTGACGTCGGCCTCCGGCTGGCAGCCCGACCACCTCGGCCTGTACGACGGCGACCGGCTGGTGGGCGCCCTGCCCGCCTACATCAAGAGCCACAGCTACGGCGAATACGTGTTCGACTGGGCCTGGGCGGAAGCGCTGGAACGTTCCGGTCGCGACTACTACCCGAAGCTGCTGTGCGCAGTGCCCTTCTCGCCGGTTCCCGGACCACGGCTGCTGGCGCACGACGACACCACGCGCCGGCTTTTGCTCGAAGCCTGGCTCGGGCACGCGCGCAATGCCGGCGTGTCGTCGGCGCATTTGCTGTTCCCCGATGCGGCCGGACTGGAGGTGCTGCAGGCAACACCGCTTCATCTGCGGGAATCTGTCCAGTTTCACTGGCACAACGCCGGTTACCGGAGCTTCGACGGTTTCCTGGCGTCGCTGGACCGGGACAAGCGCAAGAAGATCCGTCAGGAACGCCGCCGCGTCAGCGACGCCGGCGTGTCACTGCGCCGCATCGATGGCGCCGAGATTACCGATGCGCAGCTCGACCTTTTCGTGCGCTGCTACCGCAACACCTACGCGGTGCGTGGCCAGCGCCCGTACCTGAACCGGCATTTCTTCGAGCTGCTGCGCGAGCGGGTACCACAGTCGCTGATGCTGGTGGTTGCGACCGTGGGTGGTCGGGACATCGCGTGCGCATTGAACCTGCGCGACGAAAGGCGGCTGTACGGTCGCTACTGGGGCGAGATCGAACATATTCCCTGCCTGCATTTCGAGGCCTGCTACCACCAGGGCATCGAATATGCGATCGAACACGGGCTCGAGGCGTTCGAGGGGGGCGCGCAGGGAGAACACAAGATGGCGCGGGGCTTCACGCCCCGGCGCACCTGGTCGGCACACTGGCTGCGCGACCAGGATCTTTCCGATGCCGTGGCGCGCTACCTCGAACGGGAGCGCACCGGCATGGCACTGCACATCAGCGAACTGGAGGAGCGCACGCCCTACCGCTCACGCGGCGGGGCGCCGGACTCGCCCTAGTTCGAACTCAGTAGTTCGGCTTTTCTTCGGCCTGCTGGTAACGGTCGACGCCTGCCATGATTTCCTTCTTGGCGTCCTCGATGTCACCCCAGCCCTGAACCTTGACGAACTTGCCCGGTTCCAGATCCTTGTAGTGCTCGAAGAAGTGCGAAATCTGGTCCAGCAGGATCTGCGGCAGATCGCGCGGGCTCTGCACCGAGCGGTACATCGGCGTGAGCTTGTCGACCGGCACGGCCAGCAGCTTCGCGTCCTCGCCTGCCTCATCGACCATCTTCAGCATGCCGATCGGACGGCAGCGCACCACGACACCCGGCGGCAGCGCGAACTGCGACATCACCAGCACATCGACCGGATCGCCATCGCCGGCGATGGTGTGCGGGATGTAACCGTAGTTGCAGGGGTAGTGCATTGCAGTCGACATGAAGCGGTCGACAAAAACGGCGCCCGACTCCTTGTCGACCTCGTACTTGACCGGGTCCGAATGCATCGGGATTTCGATCACAACGTTGAAATCGTTGGGCAGGTCCTTGCCCGACGGAACTCGATCCAGACCCATGTCTCACTCCTTTGGAAAAGTCGATAATTATATCGTTTGTTGCGGCGCAACAGAAGAGACGACCGGCAGGGATACATCCGATATCGCTTCGGCCGGTGCCGGAATGCCACGAACTCCGATCAGGTTACGCCACCGGGGTCCGGCGTGATGCACGGACACGGATGCCATGCCCGCTGACACGCCGATGACCGGACTGACGGACTGGCACTCCGGAAAATCCTGTTGACAGCATTCGGCACTTCTGTATTAATGCGAACCATTCTCATTCGTATGTCTATTGGCAAATGGATCAGCCCGCCGCGATACTGCAGCAACACGCCGGCCAGCCGGCGCCCGCGGACGGCGCAAGACCGGCCATCGACTCCGCCCGGCTGCTGGACGGACATACGCAGGTGACCATTCTTCACGGCAGCGAATCCTATTCGTTGCGGCTGACGAAAAACGGCAAGCTCATCCTGACCAAGTAGGACTTTCCATGTACATCTGCCTTTGCGAGCCGGTCACCGACCGCGACATCTGGACGGCCGTGCAGACCGGTTGCCGCAGCGTGCGGGAAGTCGCCGGCCGGCTCGGGTGCTGCCGCGACTGCGGCCGTTGCGTGCGCGCGGCCAAGGAGGTGGTCGAAGCGGCACGCGTCGAATTCCACACCCTCCGGGTGACTGACGATCGCGATATGCGCTGTACGGCATGAAATGCTGCCACGCAGCACAAGTCTGCCTAGAATCAAACCGGGGGTCATGACCATGACTCCGCCTTATCCGGGAGACGGCAAATGAAAGGCGACAAGAAGGTTCTGCAGTTCCTGAACAAGCAGCTGGTCAATGAGCTGACCGCCATCAACCAGTACTTCCTGCATGCGCGCATCTACAAGAGCTGGGGCCTGAAGCAGCTCGGCGAGCACGAGTATCGCGAATCGATCGAGGAAATGAAGCATGCCGACGCACTGATCGAGCGCATCCTGCTGCTCGAAGGCCTGCCCAACCTGCAGGACCTGCACAAGCTGCTGATCGGCGAGAACGTGCCGGAAATGCTGGCGTGCGACCTCAAGCTGGAGCATGTCGCCCATGCCACGCTCAAGGATGCGATCGCCTGCTGCGAAACCACCGGAGACTACGTGTCGCGTGACCTGTTCCGCGAAATACTCGACGACACCGAAGAACATATCGACTGGCTGGAAACCCAGATCGATCTGATCGAAAAGATGGGCCTGCAGAACTACACGCAGACCGCGGCCGGGGAGATCGGGAGCTGACTCCGCAGCATGGAACCTGTGGTCCGGTTGCCAGTTGCGTCCGGACCGCACGCACCAGGCTGGCACGCACATCCATGAACGACCAGACTCCCGATTCCGCAGCCGCGCCCGGCCATCTCGACATCCTGCCGTCGATGGTCGTCTGCGTGGCAGTCATGTGGCTGCTGCTCTTCGCAATTAGATACATCGCCTGAACCGCCCACCTCCTGAACTGCACGCAGCAGTTCGTCGAACCGGAACGAGAGCATGAGCGCCGTCCTGCCAGTACACACCACGAACGTCATCGGTCGCGTCGCGCTCCCGGCAACCGCCCTTGCCGGGCCGGCCGGTTCCGGCGTCGCCGAGCCCGGCCCGTCGCTGCACGCCCTGGCGCTGGCAGGCGCGCTGTCGCTGCATGCGCTGGTGCTGTTGTGGATGACCATCAACCCGGTGATTCCGGCAGCCGAACCTCTGGTGATGCGGGGCGTTCTGATCGCCGCGCCGATCGTGCCGGAACCCGTACCGATCGCCCCTGCTGCCCCGGAACAGGTAACCCGGCCCGCGGAGCGACGACCTGTGCAGAACACTGCACCATCATCGCTGCTCACGGCGGCGGCCGACGCGCCGGTTTCATACAGCGCACAGGCAGCGGAACCCCCTCCTGCTCCGACGGTCGCTGCCGACAGCGTACAAGCGGCCGTCCACGCGCCCTCAACGTCGACCACACCGGCACCGCCGGCGGTCGCCGTTCCGGTCAGCGCGCCCCGCTTCAATGCCGACTACCTGATCAACCCGGCGCCGGCCTACCCGCCACTGTCGCGCCGCATGAACGAGGAAGGACGTGTATTGCTGCGGGTGATGGTCGACGCGGATGGCAACCCGTCGGCACTCGAGATCCATACGTCGAGCGGCTTTCCCCGACTCGATCAGGCCGCGCTGGACGCGGTGCGCCGGTGGAAGTTCGTTCCGGCGCGCCGCGGCGACGAGGCGATCGCCGGCGCCGTAAACGTACCGATCGATTTCCGCCTGCGCGGATGATTTGACCCCCGCCACCGCAGGCGTACACTGCGCGGCGGCCAGTTTTCGTGTCCGGCTTCCATCAGGAGAATGTTTAATGAATGATTCACTGGGTTTTGCGCACTTTCTGTCGAATGCAGACGGTGTCGCACTTACCATCATCGTGCTGATGGCTCTCGCCTCGGTGGGCACCTGGTTCCTCATCGCGCTCAAGGGCATCGTCGCGCTGCGGCAGCGCAGCGCCAGCAGCCGCTTCCTAGACCGCTTCTGGAATGCGCCTTCGCTGGAAGATGTCGCACGCGACATGCGGGCCAACGGCGTTACCGATCCGTTCTCCCATCTGGTGCACGAGGGCTTCAGCGCAATAGAGACGCTGCGCAACGGCAAGGCCGGCGCACGTGGCCTGATCGCCACCGGCAGCCCGGACGAATTCCTGACCCGCGCGCTGAAGCGCTCGATCGAGCGTGACCGCAGCCGCATGGAGTACGGTCAGACCTTCCTCGCTTCGGTCGCGTCCAGCGCGCCGTTCATCGGCCTGCTCGGCACCGTCTGGGGCATCTACCACGCGCTGCTGGCGATCGGCATGTCCGGTCAGGGCACGCTGGACAAGGTGGCCGGCCCGGTCGGCGAGGCGCTGATCATGACCGCCATCGGTCTTGCGACGGCGATTCCGGCGGCGCTGGCCTTCAACTTCTTCGCCCGTTCGACGCGCAACGTGATGGCCGAACTGAACAGCTTCGCGCACGATGTTTTCGTGATGCTGTCGACCGGCGTCAAGGACAGCGGCTCGCACGACCCGAAGGCGACCGGCGACCGCGTGCTGTCCCTGGTCGAGCATGGCCGCGAGGCCGCGCGTACCGCACCGCACTGACCGGGAGTCCAGCCATGGCCTTTGCCAGTTTCGAACAGGACGATGACGGCCCGATGGCGGAAATCAACATGATTCCGCTGATCGACGTGATGCTGGTGCTGCTGATCATCTTCATGGTGACGGCACCGCTGCTGACGCATGCGGTCAAGGTCGACCTGCCCAAGGAATCGACGGCCGCCAACCAGCTGCCGCCGGAAAACATCCAGATCGCGATCGGTGCCGACGGCCAGCTCTACTGGGCCGGCGAGAAGATAGACGACGCGATGCTCAAGCAGCGCCTGCAGGATGCAGCGGCACGCGACAACACGTCAGAAATCCAGCTCCGTGCCGACCAGAACGTACCCTACCGCTCGGTTGCCCACGTGATGAGCGAAGCCGCCCGTCTCGGACTGACCCGCATCGGCTTCGTCACGGACCCGACATCGAAGTAGGCATACTGCGGACCTCTGCGCCGTCAGCCTCGAAGGCCGCTCCACCGGAGCGGCCTTTTTCATTTGCGGATCGCGTCAGTCCGCGCACTCCTGAACAGAATTTCATATTGTGGCCGCCGCACCCAGCTACCAGAATGAGCCGCCGACAACACGCACGAAACAGGCGTTACAGCTCTGAACACCGTTCTGCACCGCAACTGGACACTCCGGCTGCAGCATGGCGCGCTGCGGCCGACAAATGCGGCTGAACAGCCGGCCTGAACACCATTCCGGCGACATGGCTCGCCTCTTGCTCGGGAATGACGGCCGAAAGGGCGCACAGCCTGGACACGACGACGGACGCCTGCCGACTGCATACACCGAACCCTGATACATGCCTCATTCCTCAGATCCAGACTGCCTCGATACCGCGAGAGAATCAGGCGATTGCCCATCGCTCTCCGGCAGCATCGATGCCGTCATGCTCATCATCCGTTTGTCTGCTCGTCACGGTCCGCTGATGTTCCATCACGGCAATGCGCCGGACACGGGGCAACCGCGCTGCCGCCCGGTCGGCTCGATCCGGATCGGCGACGACGACATCAAGCTGGGCGACGTCGCCGGCTGCGAATACTGGATAGAGCGGAATGTTCTGGAACGGATCGGAGACGGCGCGCTTCTGCTCGACGTACTGGACAAGGAAACATCGCCCGGAACCACGCCGGACCTGACCAGACGCTTCGTGCTGCGTCGCATGGAGGATGGATCGGAGACAGCCCCGGATCTGCAGCCCTGACCCGGAGTACAAGCGCGTACGCGCAGCGTCGCGTCGCCGATCCGCATCATTGCAGATGACCTAGGAGCAGCCGCCCTGCCCCGGACGATCGTCAGTGCGTCCGGTTGCACTGCACTGTGTGCATGCACCGCACTTGCCGGCAGTCGGTGCCGTCAGCGCGCGCAGCCATGCCCGGATCGCGCAGCCAACCTTCCACACCGCAAGCGCGACAATGAGGCATGCGATGACATCGGTCGGCGCGGTATTCATGAGCAGCAGGCCATCGCGACACGATAGGTGACGAAGGACGCGAGGTAGGCCAGCCCGAACAGATAGCCGGCCATCAGCAGCGGCGCCCGCCAGCCACCGGTTTCCCGGCGTACGGTGGCCAGCGTCGACAGGCACTGCGGTGCAAACACGAACCAGGCAAGCAGCGACAGCGCGGTCGGCAGTCCCCAGCTGGCCGAAATCAGCGGCGCCAGCGCCTGCGCCGTATCCTCGCCGGTGGCCGACAGCGCATAGACGGTGCCGAGCGCACTGACCGCCACTTCGCGTGCCGCCATGCCCGGCACCAGCGCAACCGCGATCTGCCAGTTGAAACCGATCGGTTCGAACAGCGGCAGCAGCGCATGGCCGAGCATGCCGGCGAAGCTGTACTCGATCGCGGGTCCGCTGGCACCGGCCGGTGCCGACGGGTAGCTGGCCAGAAACCACAGCAGCACGGTCAGCGCGAGAATGATGCCGCCGACGCGCCGCAGGAAAATCGTCACGCGCTGCCACAGTCCGATGCCCAGATTGCGCAACGACGGCCAGTGATAATCCGGCAGTTCCATCATCAGCGTCTGGTGCAGGTCGCGCGCGCCGAAGCGCTTGACCAGCCAAGCGATACCCACGGCCGACACGATGCCGGCGAGGTAAAGCGCGAACAGCACGAGCCCCTGCTGCTCCAGCCCGCCGGCGACCGTCCGGCGCGGAATGAAGGCCCCGATAAGCAGCGCGAAGACCGGCAGCCGCGCAGAACACGTCATCAGCGGCGCGATCATGATGGTGACCCAGCGGTCACGCGGATTCTGGATCGTGCGCGTGGCCATGATGCCGGGAATGGCACAGGCAAAACTGGACAGCAGCGGAATGAAGGAGCGGCCGGACAGCCCGACACCGCCCATCAGGCGGTCGAGCAGAAAGGCCGCGCGCGGCAGATAGCCAGATTCCTCGAGCAGCAGGATGAAGAAAAACAGGATGACGATCTGCGGCAGAAATACCAGCACACCACCCAGACCGGCGACGATGCCATCGACCAGCAGGCTGCGCAGCATGCCTTCGGGCAGCACGCCACCGACCGCCTCGCCCAGCGCCGAGGTCGCGGACTCGATCAGGCCCATCGGCGCCTCGGCCCAGGCGAATACCGCCTGGAAGATCAGGAACAGCACGGCCAGCAGCAATGCCGGTCCGGCCAGCGGATGCAGC
>DATCUL010000040.1:0-5436 GCA_036567405.1 Methyloversatilis sp.
AGCGTCGGGTTGCCGGCGCCGATGCCGAATACCCTGACCAGCGCGTCGGTGAATCCACCGGTGGCGGCGCGGTCGGTCCGGCGCAGCTGCGCATAGCGCTGCAGGGCGGTGTCGATGTCGCCTTCGCCGCGCGCCAGCGCCGGCAGCAGTACGGCGGCCAGCTGCGCGACGTCGCGCAGCGCCAGGTTCAGGCCCTGGCCGGCCACCGGATGCAGGGTCTGGGCCGCGTTGCCCAGCCACACCTCGCGGCCGCGCACGATTTCGCTGCGCATGCGCAGCACCAGCGGCCAGGCAGTGCGCTGGCCGATCGCCGAGAACTGCACGCGCCCGCCCATGACCGCAGCCAGGCGCTCTGCGAACTGTGCGTCCGGCTCGGCCATCAGTGCCGCGGCATCGGTATCGGCGCAGGTGTACACGATGGCGTAGTCGCGTCCGAAGGGCAGCAGCGCAACCGGTCCGTCCGGCGTGAAGCGTTCGTAGGCGACGTTGCCGTGCGGCCGTACCGGTGTGGCGAGCGCGATGATCGCCTGCTGGCCGTAGTCGCGGCTGCGCGACAGCGCCTCGTCGCCGCTGATGCGGCCTTCGCACCACAGCAGCACGTGTGCAGAGATGTCGCCGTCGGCGGTCTGTACGTACAGTCTTCCGTTCCGGTCCTGTGCGCCGGCCACCGGCGTGTCGTAGCGCACTTCCAGACCGAGCGCGCCGGCCCGCTCGCCGAGCGTACGTGCCAGCGTGCCGGCCCGGGCGACCTGGCCCAGCGCATCCACGCCGTAGTCCGCGGCATGCAGCTCGGTGCGGCCGAAGTGTCCGCGCTGCGATATATGTATATGGTGGATGGGCGTGACCTCGCTTGACGGCCACGCTCCGAGGCCGCGCAGTATGTCGCGCGAGCCGGCCGACAGCGCGATCACTCGTGCATCGTCCAGCGCCCGGCCGGCCGGGCCTGCATCGGCGACGAGCACCTTCACGCCGGCGGCGCGCAGTGCACAGCCGGCGGCCAGCCCGACCGGGCCGCCGCCGACGATCAGTGCATCGACGTCCGTCTCTGCATTCATGCGCGCGCCTCGGCCATCACGGCTTCGATGTCGGCCACCGTCTTCGGCGTGTCCACCGTGTAGATGTCACAGCCGTCGACCGTGACCAGCACGTCGTCCTCGATTCGGATGCCGATGTTCCAGAATGCCTGCGGCACGTCGTCGGCCGGGCGCACGTAGCAGCCCGGCTCGACCGTCAGCACCATGCCGGTCTCCAGCGTGCGCCATTCCTGCCCGTCGCTGCGTGCGCGGTATTCGCCGGCGTCGTGCACGTCCATGCCCAGCCAGTGACCGGTACGGTGCATGTAGAAGCGTTTGTAGGTGCCCTGTTCGATCACGCTGTCGACGCTGCCGGCGAGCATCTTCAGGTCGACGAAGCCTTGCGCCAGCACGCGCACCGCGGCGTCGTGATAATCGATGAAGCGCGCGCCGGGCCGCACCATCGCGAAGGCGGCGTCCTGCGCTGCCAGCACCAGCTGGTACAGGTCGCGCTGGGCGGCGCTGAAACGGCCGTTGACCGGCCAGGCGCGCGTGACGTCCGAGGCGTAGCCGCCCAGTTCGCAGCCGGCGTCGATCAGCAGCAGGTCGCCGTCGCGCAGCGGCGCGTCGTTGGATACATAGTGCAGCACGCAGGCGTTGGCGCCGCCGGCGACGATGGAGCCGTAGGCCGGTGCTTCCGAACCGGAGCGGCGGAACTCGTGGATCAGTTCCGCCTCGATCTCGTATTCCATCGCGCCCGGACGGGTCGCCCGCATCGCGCGCCGGTGGGCGCGGGCCGAAATTTCGGCGGCGCGGCGCATCAGAGACTGCTCGTGGGCGTCCTTGATCAGCCGCATGTCGTCCAGCGGCTGGCGGATGTCCAGCAGCGCCGATGGCGCAAAACGCCCGGCACGGGCCTGCGCGCGCACCGCGTTGAGCGCAGCCATCATGCGGACATCCCAGGCAGGGTCTTCGCCGATCACGTAGTGCAGTTTCGGCTGGTCGGCGATCAGTTCAGGCAATCTGGCGTCGAGTTCGGTGCAGGTGAAGGCCTCGTCGAAGCCGAACTTCTCGCGCGCGGCGTCGGGGCCGAAGCGCCAGCCGTCCCAGATTTCCCGTTCTTCGTTCTTTTCGCGGCAGAACAGGATGCTGCGCGGCGTGTCGCCGGCCACCAGCACCAGCACGGCTTCCGGTTCGGTGAAGCCGGTCAGGTAATAGAAATAGCTGTCGTGGCGGTAGCCGTAGTGCGTGTCGCGGTTGCGCAGGCGTTCGGGTGCGGTGGCGATGACGGCCACGCCGCTGCCCATGCGTTCGATCAGGCGTGCGCGGCGTTCTGAATAGGGGTGCATGTCGGATTCCGGCTTTCGTTCAGGACGTGAGTTTAGGGCCTCTGGCGCCTGAAACGTTCTGTTGCATCCTCGGTTGTTCCGGCTTAAGTCCCCGTTAATGTTCGGCGGCCAGCATGCACCCGTCCAAAAGGAGACAGGTGATGACGCAGAGCGCAGCACTGATAGCACTGGCAGAAAAACGGGCCGCCCGCGGCGGCAACGCGTATGCGTGCATGCCGGGCATGTCGTTCGCCCCGGGGGCCGGCACGACTGTGCTGGAGCTGGTCGATCAGGTGCATCCGGCACGTGCGTCGCTGGAGCGTTTCATCGCCGCCTGCTTCCTCCGCAGTTATGGCGCGCTGATTTCGCACTTCGCCGACACGCTGCTCGGGCTGCGCGGTGCCGACGGCGAGTGGCTCGCGGCACTCGGCTACAGCCTGCCGGCGCACAGGGAAACCTTCATCGAACAGTATCTCGATGCGCCGCTGGAACGGGCTGTCGCTGAAGCGCTGGGTGAGCGCGTCGAGCGCGCCGCGGTGGCCGAAGTCGGCAACATGGCTGCGACCTCGCCCGGCATGGGGCGCCTGCTGATCGCGCTGGCCACCCGTCACCTGCACGACACCGGCTTCGAGTTCGTCGTGTTCACGGCCACCCGTGCTCTGTCGAATTCCTTCGCACGCCTCGGCCTGCGGCCATTTCCGGTTGCTCCGGCCGATCCTGCTCGACTGCGCGACGGTGACGGAAACTGGGGCAGCTACTATCACCACAATCCGGTGGTGATGGCCGGACGCATCGCCAACGGCCTCCCGAAGCTCGACGAGGAAGCCGCCTGAACGTGATGCCGACACTGATCGATACGCACGGAAGCTTCGATGCGGCGACCATCGCAGGTCGCGTACAGGCGATGGCTGCCCGCGTGCGCGCCACTGGCGCGACGGTTGTCGCGCTGCTGGCCGACAACGGCATCGACTGGCTGGTGGCGGATCGCGCGGTGCTGTCGTGCGGCCGCGTGCTGCTGCCGCTGCCCGCCTTCTTCACCGATGCGCAGTGCCGTCACGCGCTGGACGCGGCTGGCGCCGGCGCGCTGCTGACCGATGACGGTTCGCGCGCCGCCAGACTCGGCTTTTCGGCCCTGCCTGTCGATGCGGCAACGGAGCCGACCGGGTCGTTGTCGATGCATGTACGCGCGTGCATGCGCCCGGTGGTGCTGCCCGAAGCGACCAGCAAGATCACCTTCACGTCGGGTACCACGGGACAGCCGAAAGGCGTGTGCCTGAGTGCCTCGCAGCTGGCGGCGGTGACAGGCTCGCTGGTCGGCGTCGGACAGGCGCTGGGCATCGCCCGGCATTTGTGCATGCTGCCGCTGGCCGTGCTGCTGGAAAACGTCGCCGGGGCCGATGCCGCCTGGCTGGCCGGGGCGCAGTGCATCGTGCCGCCGCTGAACGAAGTCGGGTTGACCGGATCGAGCCAGTTCGACGTGCGTACTGCGCTGGCAGCGCTGCATCGCTGGCGACCGGAAAGCATCATCCTGCTGCCGCAGATGCTGACTGCGCTGGTCGCTGCCATTGCGGCGGGGGCACCGGTCCCGGCCGGCCTGAAACTGGTGGCGGTCGGCGGCGCTCGCGTCTCGGCCGACCTGATTGCGCGCGCGCGCGCGCTCGGCATTCCGGCCTGCGAAGGCTACGGTCTGTCGGAAGCCGGTTCGGTGGTGGCGCTCAATCTGCCGACCGACCCGCCCGGCGCGGTTGGCCGCGTGTTGCCGCATCTGCGGGTCGAAGTGGCCCCGGATGGCGAAATCCTGCTGCATGGAATCCGGCTGCCCGGCTATCTGGGTGCGCCGGCGCCGGACGCGGGGCCGCTGCATACCGGCGACCTCGGCCACGTGGATGGCGACGGCCGCCTGCATGTCACCGGTCGCATCAAGCACCAGATCATCACCGGCTACGGCCGCAACGTGGCGCCCGAGTGGCCCGAAGCAGAATTGCTTGCGTCGCCTGCGGTGGCGCAGGTGGTGGTATTCGGCGAGGGGCGTCCGGACCTGTCGGCGGTCATCGTGCCGCGCGGACCGCTCGCCGACGACGTGCTGGACGCCGCGGTGCAGGCGGCAAACCGGCGCCTGCCCGACTACGCGCGCATCGGCCACTGGCTGCGTGCCGGCCAGCCTTTCACCGCCGCCAGCGGACTGGCCACCGACAACGGCCGCATCCGGCGCGACGCCGTGTGGACCTTGTATGGCGGGCAGCTCGACCGGATGTATTCCGCCAGGAACGGAGAAACCGAACATGTCCTTCTTTGAACGCTTGCAGCATGAGACTGCGGCAGAACGAGCCCATTTGCTGTCGGCACCCATCATCCATGACGCGATGGCCGGGCGGGTGACGCTGGACCAGTACCGCGCCTTCCTCACGCAGGCCTTCCACCATGTGCGCCATACGGTGCCGCTGCTGATGTCCTGCGGTGCGCGTCTGCCGGCGCATCACGAACCGCTGCGCCATGCGATCGCCGAGTACATCGACGAGGAAATCGGCCACGAGGAATGGATACTCGACGATATCGCCGCGTGCGGCGGCGACCGCGAGGCGGTCCGTGCGTCCGGACCCGGTCTCGAGGCGGAACTGATGGTGGCCTTCGCCTACGACTGGATTGCGCGCAAGAACCCGGTCGGCTTCTTCGGCATGGTGCATGTGCTCGAAGGCACCAGCGTGTCGATCGCCACGGCAGCTGCCGGCAGCATCGCGCAGGCGCTGCGCCTTCCGCCAGCGGCCTTCACCTACCTGAATTCGCATGGCACGCTCGATCAGGAACATGTGCGACTGTTCGCCGCGCTGATGGATGGGCTCGATGACGAGGCCGACCGCCTCGCGGTCATTCATGTTGCACGGGTGATGTACCGGTTGTATGGCGACCTGTTCCGTGCCCTGCCGGGTCACACAGCGGAGCTGGTGGCATGAAGGCGGATCTGGGGGTGGTGCTGACCGGTGCGACCGGTGGCATAGGTGCGGCGATCGCGCGTGCGCTGGCGCCACGCAGCCGGGCCATGCTGCTGGTCGGTCGCGATGCCGGCAAGCTCGCTGCACTGGCCGGCGAACTGGCTG
>DATCUL010000041.1:0-7167 GCA_036567405.1 Methyloversatilis sp.
GAAGAACACCTTCGAGGACCCGGTCAATCTGAACACGATCAAGCCGGAAATCCATGTCGATGGAGATCTGTCGAACAGCCGCGGCATCGTGCGCATTCAGAGCACCGGCTCGGTGCTGGTCGCGTCGAACGTGGTTGCGCAGACGGTCGATATCGCCACCAAGGGCGACTTCATCAAGACCTTCACGCTGGGCTTCACGCACCAGGCCGGTGACCCGTCGCTCGACAAGGCGATTGCCGGCTACTACAACCAGGCCGGCAATTTCGTCAATGGCCTGCAGCAGTTCTACGAAGCTCAGGCCAAGTCGGATCACCCGGTGGCCGGAGGTGCATTCTCGAGGAGTCCCTGGTACTCCGAGACCCAGAGCTATTCCGTGGCGAACGCCGGACTGACTGCCAATGGCGCCACGATCGCCGGCAACAACGTGTTCATCAGCGGCGAAAAGCTGAACATCAACGGTTTGATCCAGAGTGGCCTGGCCGACTACAGCATTTCGATCGGCAGCGCCACGCTGGCCAATGCCAAGAGCGCCGGGGGCGACTGGATTGCGCTCGACATGACCTCGGGTGGCAAGACAGTGCCGGAAATCTTCCGTCCCAAGGTACGCTGGGACAGCACCAACAACCGCCTCGAGCTGGGTTCCATCCAGGTCGAGGGTGGCTACATGCAGTTCTACGGCGACATCTTCAGTACCGGCAACGGCCAGCTGAACGTGCTCGACGGCTATGGCCGCATCGACATCACCAATACCTCGGGCGCCAATTTCGCGCTCAACCGGCTGGATACCGGTTCGGGCGTTGCCGGCCGGATCAAGATCATCGACACCAGCACCAAGTTCAACGGCAAGCCGCAGGAAACCGTGATTTCGCGTGTAAACGGTCAGGTCACCTACACCTACACCAATGCCGGCAACGATGCTCTGCGGCCCGATGTGACGGTCAAGTCCGATCCGGCAGGCCGTTCCGCGGTGTACAACCCGCGCGACCAGCGCCGCTTCAAGTGGATCAACGCGGAAACCTACGACATCCACAAGTGGGAAACCTACGACAGGAAGGTTCCGCTGGATATCGATTTCCTCGATGCACTGGCCAAGGACCCGGGTTCCAGGTCCGGCGGCGATACGACGTCGTCCCGTGCGGACCGCATCAGCGGTGACTGGCTGGCACAGGACTCTCGCACGGCCGACTACATCCTTGATTTCACCAAGACCAGAACCGGCGTCACCACCAAGGGCGTCGACAAACCGAATGTGGTGGACAGCTGGTGGACCGACTGCGGTCTGGTGGGTGACTGCTACGCCAAGATCTACCGTTCGCAGAAGGACTGGTGGTGGACCGAAAAGAATTACTTCGTCCACAGCCTGAACGCATCCAAGGGCATCAACGTCAACTTCATCGGTCACGACACCGGTGCCCTGACCGTGGCCAGCAATGGCGCGCTCGCGCTGCAGGCCACGGTGCGCAACCTGACCGGCAACACCGCGCTGACCGGCAAGAGCATCACCGGAGGGGACCTGGCACAGCTGCTGGCCGGCAACCTGACACTGACCGCGACCGACGGCTCGATCGGCGGCCCGGGCATGGGCGGCAGCAGCTATCTGAAGATCGACCAGACCGCGGGCGGTGTGCTCAATGCCAGTGCGGTCAAGGGCGGCATTGCGCTGTGGGAGACCAAGGGCGACATGCGCATCGGCACTGTCGTCGCCGGTGACGGCAATCTGATCGATCTGAAGGCCGATGCCGATCTGGTGAATACCAACGGAACGGCCACCGACCTATCCGCCGGTTTCGTCCGGCTCGTGTCGGAGAACGGCAGGATAGGAAGCCCCTCCGACCCGCTCGTGATCGACGTCAAGGCCACCAACGGATGGATCGACGGCAAGGCGGCGGGCGATATCGGACTGACCGAAAAGGACGGCGATCTGCGGCTGCAGTCGGTCGTTTCGCTGGCCGGCGACGTGCGCCTGGAATCGCTCAATGGTTCGATCGTCGACGTCAACAGTGCGCAGCAGGTCGACGTCGAAACGAAGGCGCAACTGCTGGCGGCCGCACAGCGTGCACGCCTGACCGCAACGTCCGGTGCCACCAAGAGCATCGACGACACGCTGGCTGCCTACAACACGCAGAAGAAGCAGGACTACCTGCAGTACTGGCAGATGCGCGGTCTGAAGGAAAGCTTCGATGCGAACGGCAAGTCGCTGGGATTTACGGCGTCGGCCTACGACCCGGACTTCAAATTCGTGCTCGACACGAAGACCGCGAACGTGCTGCGCACCTCCAACAACTGGGGTGACGCCGAAATCGCCGCCTACCAGGATCAGCGTACGGCCTTCTATCACCAGGCGGCGGCCGAATTCGGTACCGGCAACGCGGGCACCTTCAACCGCAACTACAGCTACAACGTCGCCACCCAGGATGCGACGCGTGCCAATGCGCTGCGCGAGGGCGGAACCTGGACGGCGGGTGAAATCACCAATCGCGTGGCGGCGGGCCTGTTCAAGGACACGTCCGATACCGAGGTGCTGATCGAGGAAGCCAACGTAGCGGGCCGCAACATCCAGCTGGTCGCCGCACGCGGCATCGGCAAGGACAGCGCCGCGATCACGATAGGCACGAATCCGGCTGCCTGGTCGGAAGAGGAGCAGCTGGCGCTGATCGCGGCCGAACGCGCCGACGTGCGTGTCAATGCAAGCGCGAAGACGATCACCATCCAGCGCAAGGACGATGTGGACTTCACGCTGGTCAACAACGGTGCGATCACCGCGCAGGCGACCGACAGCATCTATCTGGGGTCGGAAGAGGACGTACGCGTGGCATCCATCGTCACGCCGGCCGACGTCAGGCTGAAGACAGCCGGTGCGCTGCGCAGTGCGGCCGCGGCCGGTGTCGAGGCGGTAAATTCGCGCAACGTCACGCTGGAGGCCGGACATGGCGATCTGGGCGAGGACGCGCTGGACATGCTGGTGCGCGTCGCGGACAACGCGGCCGTGACCGCGCGTGCGGGCGGCAATCTGTACCTTGCCAACGTCGGCGGCGATCTGCGCATCGAGCAGATCTACTCACCGGGCCTTGCCCGCATCCGCTCGGCCGGTGCGCTGGTCGAGCTGACGCCCGACCTGCAGCGCGACATCCAGGCCCGCTACCTGAAGCTGTCGGCTGCGACGACGATAGGCAGCGGCGGCAGCGAACTCGATTACATCGACATCGGCAGCTCGCCGGATGGTTCGGTGGAGCTCGAAGCGGGGCAGGGCGTATTCGTGCGCGGCATGGACAGCCGCATCAACGTCGTGCAGGCCAGCGCGTCGGCCGGCGACATCATGTTCAAGACCGACGGCGAGCTCCATCTCGGTCAGGTCACGGCCGGCGGCAGGCTGGGCATCGATGCGGCAGGCGATCTGGTACAGGACGCAAAGCGGGTAGAAGCGGTCGGCGACATCGACATCGCGGCGGCGCGCTACCTGATGGCCGACGGCGCGACGCTGCTGGCGCACGACGGCCGGATCGACATCGACAGCAAGGGCGACGTGGTGGTCGGACGGATCGAGGCGCAGCACAACGCGACCGCGCAGGCACTGCGCATCCGCAGCGGCGGCAGCATCTACGACGGCGGCGATGCCGGCGTCTACGACCTGGTGGCGGCAACGGCCGGTGCCGGCGTGGTGCTCGAGGCGGCCGGCGGCATCGGCAGCGCGACCTGGAACAACGGTCAGCCGATGGCGACGCCGGACGCGCTGGAAACCGACATCGCGAAGATCGATGCGATGGCCACGGCCGGCGGTGTGTCGATCAGCGAGAAGGACGATGTCGAGATCGGCGCGATCACCGCTATGCAGGATGTGTCGGTGCAGGCCGGTGGCGCCGTTACCGGTCAGGGCGTGCGCTCGTCGCGCGGCAATGTCGAGGTACAGGCAGGCCAGGGCGTGGCGCTGCAGACGGTGACCGCTGACGAAGGCAGCGTCGCGGTCACTGCCGGCCAGGGCATCGCGATCGACGCGGTGAGCGCCGCTCGGGATGCGACGCTGAAAGCGGCCGGTGGTGACATCAGCGGCAACAGCGTCTACGCCGCGCGCGGCAGCCTCGACCTGCGCGCCGGCCACAGTGTCACGGTGCGGGAAGCCACGGCCGTTGAGGGCAACGCGACCATCATTGCCGAGCAGGACATCCTGATGGATGCAGTGACCGCAGGCCAGGGCGTCACGCTGGAAGCGATCAACGGGCGTGTCAGCGTCAAGCGCATTGCCGGTGACACGCTGTCGATATCGGGCAAGGGCGACCTCGAACTGGGGACGCTGAGTGCGAAGTCGAGGATGTTCTTCAACACCGAGTCGATCACGGCGCGCATTCTGCACACCGGCACCGGCAGCCCGCTGCAGATGCGCGCGGTTGGCCCGCGCGGGACGCAGGCACGCTGGGTGGATCTGACGATAGACAGCCCGGTGGGCGTAAGCTTCGATCATCTGAACGCGCTGGATGCGCGTATCGTGACGGAGCGGGGCTGGCTGGAGATACTGGACGGGCGCATCGAAAACCGTGCGCATTTCATCAATCCGGTCACCCATGTCTATATGGATAACGTGACGACCGTGACCCAGCCGTACGACGTGCAGCTGAACGCACCGGGCAAGCAGTTCGCGAACCTTGTTCTGGATCAGTGGCGTCTGACGACGGATCTGACGGTTCTGACGCGGGATCCGCTGCATGAAGTGGTGAATCCGTCGCGCCCGGATTCGAGTGGACGGGAAGAATCGCGCGAACTGATCGTGACCCGCATCAGTACGCCGGACAAGCAGACCGCAGCGGCCCAGGCACCGCAGATGCCGAGTTTTGCGGTGAATGTGCCGCTCGACATTCCGGCGGTGAACTCCGGGGATGAAGAATCCGAGGAGGATGCCGAAGCACGGCGCCGCGCAGAGGAAGGAGTGACCCAGTGAGTCGTGTGACGAAGGGCGTGCAGGTGGCGCGCGGTGTTCGGATGAACTGGCTGGCGGCCGGGCTGGCGATGACCGCAGGTGTCGCGTCGGCGCAGAGCGTGCCGGTCATTCCGCCGTCGGCCGATCCGGGCGTGATCCAGGAACGTGCGCGGGAGATGGAACGACGATTGCGCGAGGAGGGTGAACGCCGTCCGGATGGCGAACCGTCGGTGGACCAGGACGCGATCAAGCGTGCGCCGGCGCGCCCGGCGCCCGGTGGCAGCCGTTTCCTGCTCAAGCGCATCGACTTCACGCAATCGGAACTGCTGTCCGAGCAGGCGCTGCGCGACCTGGCGGCCGGGCTGGAAGGCCGGGAGGTGACGCTGGCTGACGTGCAGGCGTTGGTCGACCGCATCAACGAGATCTACAAACAGCGGGGTGTGCCGACCGCCCAGGCGATCCTGCCGGCGCAGGAAGTGTCGAATGGCGTGCTGAGCATCAAGCTGGTCGAAGGCCGGGTCGGACGCATCACGGTCAGCGGCAACGAGTCGACCGATGAAGGTTTCCTGATCGATCGGATTGGCCAGAAGCCGGGCGATCTGGCGGACGTGACCGCGCTGGAAGAAAGCATGCTGCGCTTCAACCGCAGCCAGGACGTGCAGATGCGTGCCGAACTGAAGCCGGGTGCGAAGTTCGCCGAAACCGACGTGGCGCTGACGCTGACCGAGCCGCCGAGGCACGAACTGCGCATCTTTTCCGACACCAGCGGCAGCCAGGCGACCGGCGTGTACCGGCTCGGCGTGTTCTACCAGAACCGCAGCCTGTTCGGCCGCCGCGACTCGCTGGGTTTCACTGTCGTCGGGGCCGAGGGGCACCTGGGTGGATCGGCGTCCTACAGCGTTCCGATCTGGACCAAGGGGACGCGTCTGACCGTGTCCTGGTTCAATGACCAGACGCGCATCGTCAATGGGCCGTTTGCGCGGCTGCACATCAGCGGCGAGTCGACGGCGTGGACGGCGCAGCTGCGGCATCCTCTGCTGATGGGGCGCCAGTACCAGCTGGACGTGCTGGCCGGTGCCAAGACACGCACGACCGACAGCTGGATCGAAAGCCGCCGCTTCCAGTCGACCGACATCGTTGACGGCTCGCTGGGCATCGACGGTCAGTGGTGGGAGGCAGACCGGATATGGAGCGGCTCGCTGACCTATTCGCACGGCAGTGCGAAGGCGATCAGCGACGTCGTGTCGACGAAATTCGACATCTGGCGCGGCTCGTTGCGCCGGGTGCAGGACTTCTCGGACGGCTGGTCGGTGCATGCGAACACGGCGTTCCAATACACGAGCGACGAGAACCTGACATCGAGCGAGCAGTTCCTGATCGGTGGCGACGGCAGCGTGCGTGGTTACCAGACCGGCCTGTTCAGTGGCGACAAGGGCATCACGCTGTCGCTCGAACTGCATCACCCGCTGCCGCAACTGCCGCTGGCCGGCCTGCGCACCAGCGGTTTCGCCTTCATCGATTACGGTGCGACCAAGCCCTTCCGCCCGGTCGGATCCACGCGCGGGACGGACACGCTGGCCGGTTACGGCTGGGGGCTGAATATCGGTTTCAGGGAAAACCTGTCCGCGCGCATCACCTTCGGACTGCCGATACGCGACCGCGAACAGGATCCGCGTTCCTACTACATCAACGCGCAACTCGTCGCCCAGGTGTTCTGAGAGCCGCGCAGCCGGTGTCGCGGCGCCGGACGGTTCGCAACCGGAAGGCCGGGTACAGTCCTGCTGCGCCCTTCACTTCAGGTATTGCCGGCGTCCGCTCGGCCTGCGGCGGGCTTTTCGTGAGCCAACCGAATCCGGGACGGCTGTCGCCTGTCCGGCTTGCGGTCGCCTACCCGTCGGGAACATCTCCGTTTTTGCTTAAGATCAAGTAAGAAGAATTCTGACAAGCGCAGATTGACAGTTGGAAACAATTGTCGAGAGGAATGCGCGATGAACAGGACCTGCTCGCTCCACACACTGCCCCGCCCGCACGCGCTGGCGGCTGCATTGAGGTTCCAGCATCGCGCGTTGGCCGGACTTGCGAGTGTGCCGCTGCTGCTGTCGCCGCAGGCGTGGGGCCAGGCGATCCAGGTTGATGGGAGGACGCTGACGACGGTGACGACGGCCGGTTCGGTGACGGACATCCGCACGAGGACGGTTTCGGGGAACACGGGTTTCAACTCGTTCCGGAGCTTCAGCGTGAATGCCGGTCAGACGGCG
>DATCUL010000042.1:0-4644 GCA_036567405.1 Methyloversatilis sp.
CGAACTGATCTATCTCGCCAGCGCCGGGCGACTGAGGCGTGTCATCGGCGATACCGGGACGACACTGCTCACCGCACGCTGGCTGGTGCCGGAGGCCGAAGCGCTGTCGATCCTGCCGCACCTGCCCGAGCTGATGGATCCCGCGTACATGCGGGCATCGAACCGCTTGGGCGTGAAATCTCTAGAGTGACGCAAGCAGCGTTCAGACAGTGAATTCGTGTTGAGTTGCTGCCTTGAATTACCAGCGCCGGTAGTACCACCCACACCTGCCGGAACCGGAGTTTCCGGCTTGGCACGAGGAAAAGGTGTTCACGAGCGGCGTCTGGCAGGTGGCGGCGGTTACGCAATTTCGGGATGCCCGGTTTGCCGCATGAGGACACCCAATGTGCATCATTTTCACGCGCCATCAGAAGGTCGGAATGGGGCATCGATCGTATCGACGACAAACTCGTCCTCCTTCTTGTACTCGATCTCCGGCAGCACGACTTCCCACACCTGACAGCGCACGCGTTCCTGTTCATTGAGTCTGGCCTTGCGTGCGATGACTGCATGGACCCGGACCTGAACGATGTGGCCCCGCGGCATTGCGAACTTCGAAGACATGCGCCCGACGACGTGTCCTCCGGACGACCAGAGATCCCAGCGCTCCCCGCTACTGTTCTCGCGCTTGCGCAGTACAAGCTCGTCGCCAACCTCAAGTGAGGCGATGGCTTGATGCACCTCATCATCTGCTGAAAAGGAGCCGGCCCAAGACAGGACGACATGTTCGGGCGTCGCCCGCCATGTCCGCGTGTCGAGCCCTGCCACCGCGACAGGCAGCTCGGGGCGCATGACGAACGAGAGGTCTGCCAGTTCCTGCGCGAATGGATGCCGCTCGCCAGCGCTGCAAACCGTCAGCGTCCGCCGCGCCCGGGTCATGGCGACATAGAACAAGCGCCTCTCGTCGTCGCCGGCTTCCACCCACCCGCCCGAATCGACGATGGCGACGTGGTCGAACTCGAGCCCTTTGGCGCGATGGGCAGTCGTCAGCACCAGCGACGCATTGGGTCTGAATCCGGATGAGGGCCTGCCCACGCCTCCATATTCGTAAATGCTTTCCAGCACGTCGTCGACCACAAGACGCAGACCTGGTGCGCAGCCATCCGTCTCCGACACGAGCTGCGCCAGCGCCGCGCGATAGGGGTGATCGATGGCCGAAACTGCATCGGTCCGGTAGCGCCGCCTGAACCAGCGTGTCATCACGCCGGCGCGGATCAATACGCGCCGTGCCGATGCGTTCCGATATGTGCCGCGCAGAAGCGCAATTAGCCCATGGCCTTCTCGCGTTTCATGAAGACGAAGTTGATCGCCATCACGCGCCATCCGCGCAGGAATGCCCAGCAGGCGGCACAGGCTGGCAATCGGTTCAAGATCAGCCCATCGTCGCGCAATGATGGCGAAACGCCCCCACTGCCCGCCTTCGACGGCATCGAGCAGGCGGTAGATCCTTTGCAGTTCGGATATCAGCATCTGCACCGCGGGGTTGGTATCGCGCGGTACTTCGAGCAACACCACGCGCCCGCGGGCAAGCGAGTCTAAGCTTTCCATCTTGCCACCGGCCGGCGCATCACGACGCGCGTGATCGACACGAATGGCGAGTCCCGCTTTCATCCGGTCGCGCGAGCGATGGATGATGCGGTTTGCGCATTCGACAATGTGTCGCGTCGAACGGTAGTTCTCGATCAGCGCGTAGCGCCGTGCCGCGTACTCCGACTCGAACTGCCGGATGTAGCGCACGTTTGAGCCGTCGAAGGCGTAAATATTCTGATCGTCGTCGCCCACCACCATCAGCGAAACACAATCTTCTTCACTGCGCAGCGTGCGTCCGGCCACGGCACTGATCAAGTCGTAATGATCGCCGTTGATGTCCTGATATTCATCTACCAGCAAGAAGCGTAGCCCCGACAGCAGCCGGTCTCTCAATATCGACGGTCCGACGTCGTCGCCCGTGTCTGTTTCGGCACGTTTCAGAGCGCGCGTCGCAGCACGGATCACCTGCCCGAAATCGACAAGCTCGCCGCGCTCGATCGCCACCGCGTAGCTGGTACCGGTCAGGCGCATGGCCAGCCCGTGGAAAGTCTGCACTTGCACGCCTGCGGCATCCGCACCGATCAGGGCGAACAGGCGCCGATGAATGTCCAGCGCAGCCGACTGGTTGTAGGCAAGAACCATCACTTCTTCCGGCAAAACCATGCATTCGCGCAGCAGCCAAGCCACCCGGTGCACCATCACCCGTGTTTTGCCCGCCCCCGGACCGGCCAATACCAGGTGATTGCCTTCCATCGGCGCAGCAACGATGGCCTGCTGATCTGGATTCCGCAGATCGGTCAGGATGCGGCGATGCGCCGCTTCCGTTGTCGCCATGTCGAGCACATCTTCGCGGCCGGCAAAATAGCGCGCCACAAAGGCAGCGCGCTCCAGTCTGAAGTAATCCACCACCAGCGCCATCGCTGCCTGGATCTTGGCCAACGCGAGTCGGGCGTACTCCGCCATGACGTGCACCTGGATGATCTTGTCCTTATAGTGCAGCGCCAGTTCGGCGTAATCGGATTTCTTGAACTGCCGACGACTTGCCTCCGGATTGAGTTCGATCGTCATCGCAGCGCGGAAAATGGCCTTTCCGCGTGCGAAATTCAGCACTTCATTCGCATCCAGATAAATCAGGGCTGCCGGCAGCGCGACATCCCATTTCTGGATCGCCATGTCGGCCAGAGTCAGGTCTTGCGCCAGCGCCGCTTCAAGCGCGCCCTGCTTACATAGCACGAGCAACTGATTACCCTGTCTATGCTTGGCAAACTCGCTCACCAGCGCTCTCGCAACGCGCATTCGCCGGTCACGTATCGCATTGATGTCCTGCCAACTGCGCAGCAGCTTGATGTTCCGCATGTCCTGCGAATGAGGCCGGATGGAAAAAAAGCCCCGTTGCGCCGCGCCATCGCCAAAAGGTTCGGCGAATGACTTGATCAGACGGTTGAGCGCGTCAGGCGCAAGATCGACCGCCGCATCCCGCCGTACTGCGTCGCACAGTCGCCGCACGTTCAACACCTGCCAGCCTTCCGCTTCTGCGTCCGGCGCCGCTTCACGCAACCGGGCAAACAGGGCGTCCTCAATCCGGACCAGGTTGTCGAGCCGCGTTGCCGTATCGGGGTCGCGACGGAAAGTCACCCCTATTTCGTTGTCGTTCGACAGAACCTGCCAATGATCCAGTTCGCGCAACATGTTCAAGACGGACCGAGCGTCCAGACCGGTCGCGATCATCAGTTCGTCCGTACTAACCCCTTCATCATCCTCGGACTGCATCAAGGCGGAAACAACACGCAGATAAGGTTCGATACTGGCATCGCCATCCAGCTTCGCTGCGATCCGCGCGCGTGCCTCCTCGTCAGTGGCCACCAGCAGGCTGCCGGGAAAAACCCTGATGTGGTTCTCGTGGCGCTCAAGCAGACGGGCTTCTTCGAGCCACGCAATGGCAATGCGCACCTTGGTGTCTGCGTCGCGCGCGTCGGGATCGATACGCTGCTTGTCCGGCACTTCGAGCAGGATCTCGCCGCTGGTCACCACCACGTCACCGTCCGCCCTATCCTTCTTCTTGATGGTGCGCAGCGCCTTCAAGATGGAATGGATATCGTGTTGCGTCAGGCGCGCGTTTTTCAGCAGACGGAACTGCACGTCGAGATCGGCCTCGTCGTACAGCAGCACGCAGCGCGCGGGATCCTGATCGCGACCAGCTCGCCCCGCCTCCTGCAGATAGTTTTCCAGCGAACCCGGCGTATCGAGGTGGATAACCAGCCTGACATCGGGCTTGTCCACACCCATGCCGAAGGCATTGGTTGCTGCTATCGCGCGCAATGAGCCCTTGGTGAAGGCCTGCTGTACTTCACGTTTTTCCGCCGGCAGCATGCCGCCGTGGAAATGGCCACATTCGACGCCGGCTTCGTTCAGAAAGGCCGCAAGCTCCTCCACGGTTTTCTGTCGGGCACAAAAGATGATGGCCCCGCCCTCCTCCTTCAGAGCTTCGGACACCAGTCGCAGCACCTCGCCATATTTCGCCGCCACGGGCACAGCCCGTACCTCGAATTCGAGATTGTCCCGGCTTACACCACCTTCGAGACGCGCCAGTTCCATGCCGAGTTGCTCGCGGAAGTGCGCGCAGATGTCATCGACCACATCGGGCTTGGCAGTGGCAGTGAAACAGAACACCGGGGACGGCGCTGACTTTTGCCGCGCCCGGATGAAGCGGGACACATAGAGATAGTCAGGCCGGAAGTCATGCCCCCACTTCGACAGGCAGTGCGCCTCATCGAACACCCAGGCCGCAATTTCGCGATGCATCAGCGCTCGGGTAAAGGCCGTGCTACGGAACTGTTCGGGCGCCACAAAGATCAGGCCAAGGTCGCCCAAACGAAGCTTGTCGAGCGTGGCGCTCCGTTCGAGCGGATTGAGCAGGCTGTTTAGATAGCCTGCACAGGTAATGCCACGCGCTTCAAGGTTATCGACCTGGTCCTTCATCAGCGACTGTAGCGGCGACACCACCACCGTCAGACTGCCGTTACGGTAGTAACCGGACAGCGCGGGCAATTGATAACACAGCGACTTGCCACCGCC
>DATCUL010000043.1:0-9785 GCA_036567405.1 Methyloversatilis sp.
GCCAGATATATCTGGTCGACGTCGTTGTAGATGGCGCGGCCGCAGCCGCCCGCCAGTTCCGGTATGGCGAAGCGGTACTGGGTGAAGCCGGTGCGCCAGACCCGGCGATCGAAGCCGGGTAGATCCTTCATCAGATAGACCTGATAGACCCGGGACGGGTCGCGAAACCTGCGCACGGTGTAGAGGAAGATCCGCTCGGCGCGCTGCTGCGCCTCCTCGCTGCCGAGAAAGATGCGCACCGGCGGCTTGTTGCTCGGTTCAATGCCGGGCGCGACGTCGAAGACGATGCAGTCGAGCGACAGTGCCTCGGCTGTCTGCAGCGCTGCTGCGGTGGCGGGTTCGGAATTGCCGGGTGCTGCGTTCATGAACGTCCTTCGTTCAGCGGAAACGGAATTTTGCCTCAGCACTCGTTCGGCATGCACTGGCCGGAACGAGAAAACGGCATGAGTGTTGATGCATGTCAGTGCCGGGATCCATCGCTGCCGTCGACGAAGCGTCCGGCATCCATCGTCAGCACGCGCTGCATGCGTTCGAAGGCGCGCGGACGATGGGCGATCAGGATGACGGTGCGTCCGGGCGCGTGTTCGCTCATCAGTGCGTCGATCACGCGCGCCTCGGTGTCGGCGTCGAGCGCCGAAGTCGCCTCGTCGAGCAGCAGGATGGGGGCGTCGCGCAGCACCGCACGTGCGATGCCGACCCGCTGGCGCTGCCCGCCGGACAGGCTGTGTCCCTTCTCGCCGACCGGACTGTCCAGCCCTTCCGGCAGTTGTGCGATCACGTCGTCCAGCTGGGCGATGCGGCAGGCGCGCAGGATGTCCGCCATGCCGACCTCCCGGCCCAGTGTCAGGTTGTCGCGCAGTGACAGGCTGAACAGTTCGGTCTCCTGTGGTACCACGGCGATCCGGTGCAGCAGTGCGTCGGGCCGGATGTCGGACAGCGGCAGGCCGTCGACCGACAGCCGTCCCGATTCCGGCGGGTAGAGCGCAAGCAGCAGCTTGACCAGCGTGCTCTTGCCGGATCCGGAACGACCCGCGATGCCGATGTGTTCGCCGCGCGCAATGCGGAAATCGAGCGGGCCGAGCACGCGCCGGCCGTCGTGCGAGAAGGAGAGCGCCTCGGCCTGCAGCGCCTGCCAGTCGGCCGGCCAGTCCAGGGTGCCGGGCTGCGCAGTCTGCACGGCGAACAGCGGCATCATGCGGCCGAGGTTGGAGGTGCGCTCTATCATCGTCTGCACGCGGTCGGTCATGTCCATGGACGCTTCGCGCAGGGTGTTGAAGTAGGCGCTGTAGGTGAGCACCATGCCGACCGACAGCCCGCCCTCCATCACGCCTCGGGCCACGCCGTAGATGTACAGCGCCCAGGCCAGCGCGGTGTGCAGCTGGAACAGCATCCACTTGGTATTGGTCAGCCGCAGCCGCCGGTAGGCGAAGTCGCGTGCTGCCTGCTCGCGCGCGGCGACGCGGGCCGTCATGTCGGCGCCGGCATTCATCGCCTTCACCGACAGGATGTTGGCCGCGCTTTCGACGAAGCTGCCGCTGGCGTTTTCCATCGAGGCGTTGATCTGGTCCGACAGCTTCGCGATGCGCCGGTAGAAGAACCACTCGATGAAGCCGAGCACGCCGCAGTAGTACAGGAAGAAGAATACCGTGGCCGGATGCAGCAGCATGCAGGCGATCAGCGCGCCGAAGAAGGCGCCGGCTGCCGTGAGCAGCGCGTTGACCAGTTCGCCGGTCCAGTCGCGCACCGCATCGGCGCCGGTGAGCACACGCTGTGCCTTGTTGCCGGTACTTTCCTTCTGGTGCCAGCCGAGCGAGAAGCCGATCAGCCGCTCGAAGCCCCACACTTTCGCGCGCATGCGGGCGTCGATCGCCATGCGGCCGATCACCCGCTTGGTCGACAGCCGTACCAGTGCGACGCTGGCGTGCGCCACGCCCAGCGTGGCGATGGTCAGATACATCGGCGCGAGGTCCGCCCCCGGTCGCCAGGCGATCAGGAAGTCGGCGACGCGGCCGATCAGGTAGGGCGGCAGCATCGGGTAGAACTGCACGATGCCCAGCACGCTGATGAAGAACAGATAGCGGCGGCGGTCCGTGTCGAGGAAGTAGGCGATCACGCCGGGAACACGGGTCAGCGGGAAGCGCTCGTCGGGGCGCATGATGCGGAGCTTGCGTGACAAAGCGCCATTATCGCGCCGCGGTGCCGCGATCACGCGCCCTGCCCGAACGGGTGGGCGGACAGGCTGCGGATTCTGGGTAGAATCGGCTGCGACTTCACTTCCCGATTTCCATCATGCGCAATACTGCCGTCCTGCTGATCGCCTGCCCCGACAAGAAGGGGCTGGTTGCCGCCATCGCCAATTTCCTGCTCAGGCACAACGCCAACATCCTGCATGCCGACCAGCATCAGGACAGCGCGGCCGGCCTGTTCCTGATGCGTGTCGAATGGTCGCTCGACGGCTTCGACCTCGGCCTGCACAAGTTCGACGAGGCATTCGGGCCGATCGCCGCCGAGCACAATATGGACTGGAAGCTGTCGCTGTCCAGCGTCAAGCCGCGCATGGCCATCTTCGTGTCGAAGTTCGACCACTGTCTGGCCGACCTGCTGCACCGTCACCATGCCGGCGAACTGTACTGCGACATCCCGCTGATCATCAGCAACCACCCGGACACCCACTGGCTGGCCGAGACCTACAACATCCCGTTCCGCCAGATCACCGTCACCAAGGAAAACAAGGCCGAGGCCGAAGCGCAGCAGCGGGCGCTGCTGGAAGCGCACCACGTAGATTTCTTCGTGCTGGCGCGCTACATGCAGGTACTGTCGCAGGATCTGATCGCGCACTACCCGGGGCGCATCATCAACATCCACCACTCCTTCCTGCCGGCCTTCCACGGCGCCAAACCCTACCACCGCGCGTTCGAGCGCGGCGTCAAGCTGATCGGTGCGACCTCGCACTACGTCACCGAAGTGCTGGACGACGGTCCGATCATCGAGCAGGACGTCACGCGCATCTCCCACCGCGACGATCTCGATACGCTGGTGCAGAAGGGCGCCGACCTGGAGAAGGTGGTGCTGTCGCGTGCCGTGAAGTGGCATATCGACAACCGGGTGCTGGTGTACGGCAACAAGACGGTCGTGTTCGACTGAGACAAGGGGGCATGGTCAAGGCAGGCCATGCCCGGGCCGCGAGCGAATACCGGATATCCCGCAAGTCGCCGCTTACTGACCTGCGCCCGAGCGCGGTGTGTTGTCGGGCGCGGGCAGCATGACGTCCCGTGCGACGTCCTCGATGCGCCGGCGCTGAGCGCGGGCGGTCTTGCGCAGTACCTCGAAGGCCGGCTGGCGCTGCAGTTGCAGGCGTTCCATCAGGATGCCGACGGCAATGCTGATTTCGCGCCGCTCGTCGAGCGCGCGCTGCAGGTGCGTTTCGGCGTCGCGCAGCTGCCTTATGTCTTCGGCGCGCGCGAGTGCGGTGCGCAGGGCAGGCAGCAGCTGTTCAATATCGACCGGCTTGATCAGATAGGCGAGCGCGCCTTTCTCGACTGCGCTGCGCACCCGGCCCGGATCGCCGAATGCGGTCAGGAAGATCGCGGGTAGTACATGGCGTTCGTGCAGCAGCCCCGCCAGTTCCAGCCCGGTCATTCCGGGCAGTTGTTCGTCGAGAATGGCCAGGTCGAAGTCATGTGCGTCGAGCAGCGCCTGCGCGTCCTCGCCCGAACTGGCGACGACGACGATGTAGCCGTTCTGCCGCAATCCGGCGGCCAGCGTGGCAGCGATCAGGCGGTCGTCCTCGACCAGAAGAATGCGATAGCCGTTACTGCTTGAATCAGACATTGCCTTGGTTTCCTGCATAGGTGCCGTGAGCCTCGATGATCGGCGGCAGCAGTACAAGACTGGCGATCACCCGTCCATCCTGCTGACTGAATTCAAGCTCTGCATGCTCCGCGGGCAGCAGGGCCGACAGCAGTTCCAGACCCTGTCCCAGTCCGCGGCGGGCTGCAAAATCAAATGTAGGCGGAAGTGCGCCGGGGTTGCTGACCTGGATCAAGGCACGATCAGCGCCGCCCGACAACTCGACCTCGATCGGACGCATTTCTTTTGCGCTGTCGTTGCGCTGATGTTTCGCGGCGTTCATGAACAGTTCGTTGAGCACGATGGCCAGCGGCACCGTTTCGGATTCGGTCAGGATGACCCGACAGCCGGACTGTTGGCACTGCTTCAAGCTTACTTTCGTGTCGAACAGGCCTTCGATGCCGCTGGCGATCATCGGCAGCAGGTCGCACAGCAGCACGGGTGCTCCGGTGGTACTGCTCTGCAGTTCATGGATTACCGCGATCGACCTTACCTGGCCGATGGCACCGGTCAGCGCCGATGCCAGCGCTGGATGCTGCCCCGCGCACCGCCGCAGCAGGCCGATCACGCCCTGCAGGCTGTTCTTCATGCGGTGATGCACTTCGCGCACCAGCATTTCCCTCTGCCGTTGTGCCTGTGCCAGCCGCTGTGCTTCGGCCTGCTTGCGCTCGGTGATGTCTTCGGCGACGCCGGCCGCCAGCATCTGTCCGTCGTCGCCGCGCCAGGGAAAGCTCCGTCCGTGCAGCCAGCGAACCCCGCCGTCGGCGCTGCTGATGCGCAGTTCGACTTCGGCCGGTTCGCCACGCGCCTGGGTGGCGAGAAAAGCGTCGAACAGCGGCCGGTCAGGCGGCACGACAGACTGCGCCCAGCACTGCACGTCGGTGCCGGTGGCACAGCCGGAAAGCGCCGACAGTTCGGCGAAAGCCGGGCTCACGTAAGTCACCGCACCGGTCTTCGGGTCGCAGATCCAGAAAATTTCCCGGATGTGTTCCGCCAGCAGGTAGAAGTGCTGGCGTGTGGCGTGCAGATCGGTCTCCGCGCGCTTGCGCGCGCGTATGTCGCGCACGACGGCGATGACCGTGGGTTGGCCACCGGTCGTGATCACGGAGCCGACGACGTCGACGGCAATCCTGTCGCCGTTCGAAGCGAGTGCGATGCCGTCGATGTAGCGTGATATCCCGTTCCGTGCGACCTCGTCGAAGCAGGCAGCGATGCGTGCCTCTTCCGACGGCGGATAAAGCATGGATACATGGCGTCCGGCGACGTCAGCATTTGCGTAACCGAGCAGTGCCGTGGCGGCCCGATTGATCTCCAGCAATGCGCCATCCGGCCGCATCAGCAGCAGTGCGTCGGCGATGCCGTCAAACAGGCTGCGCCATGAAGCTTCGGCCGGATTTATGACAAAGGCGTCGATTGCAGGCGTGTTCCAGCTCGGTGTGGCACCGATATGGCCCGCTTCGGCGGGCGGTGCTGCATTTGAGAATGGAGTTTTTCGCGCGGTCATGGGCCCCCGCAATCCTTGTTCATTTGACGCAATCGCCCTTCGACTCGTCTGCGCGGAGGCCGGGCGCAGTAAAACCTCTTATCGAAGGTGGGGTACGCGGTGCAGTTATCCAGTGCGTTTCCGCGACAAAGTGTAACGCATGCGCGGACGATTCCAGGTGCGCGCAGGTGGCGCCCTCAGAATCGCTGGGCCAGCACCAGCGCCCAGACCAACGCCACGTTTGCCAGCGCGATCATCACGGCGGCCGAACCTATGTCCTTGGCGCGCTTGGCGAGCAGATGATTTTCCAGGGAAATCCGGTCTACTGTCGCTTCGATCGCCGAGTTGACGAGCTCGAACATCAGTACGAGCAGTACGCTGAAAATCATCAGCGCGCGCTCGATGCCGGTGTCGCCGAGCCAGATGCCGAGTGGAATCAGCACACAGGACAGCAGCAGTTCCTGGCGGAATGCGTCCTCGTGGCGGAACGCAGCCCTGAGGCCGTCGGCGGAATATCCGGCAGCGTTGAGAACCCGGCGCAGACCGGTCTTGCCCTTGAACGGACTTTCTTCCATCGGAGTTGTACTCGGCGTGTTTGCGGGCACCGGCTGGTGCCTGCGACAGAAACTTAGCGCAATGCAGCCAGTGCGGCGGCGTAATCCGGTTCCTGCCGGATTTCGGGGACAAGTTCGGCATGCATCACCGTATCGTCCTCGTCCAGCACGACCACGGCACGCGCCGTCAGTCCGGCCAGCGGACCGTCGAGGATCTCGACGCCGTAGTTGGCCATGAATTCCCGGCCGCGCAGCGTCGACAGCGGGAGCACGTTGGCCAGCCCCTCGGTCTCGCAGAAACGTTTCATCGCGAAAGGAAGGTCGGCGGAAATGACCAGCACGGCGGTATTGACCATGTTCCCGGCCCGTTCGTTGAATGTGCGGGTGGAGGTCTGGCAGACCGGCGTGTCGAGACTGGGCACGATGTTCAGTACCTTGCGCTTGCCGGCCAGACTGGCGAGCGTGACGTCGGCGAGATCGGTGCCAACCAGGGTGAAGGACGGCGCCTTGCCGCCGCGTACGGGAAAGTGACCGGCAAGATGGAGCGTGTAGCCGGCCAGGGTGACGGTCTGGGTCATCTTGAGTTCCTCGATAGGGGGCGCACAGCGTACCGGGCGTGGCGCTGCCCCGTCAGGGGTAGAAGGCGTAAAGGCGATAGCCGCTGGCGCCAGTATCCGCCGGATCGATCAGTACGCTGACTGCCTGTTCCGACTCGGAGCCGAATTCAACTGCGCGCGCGTCCGGCGGCAGAAATTCAGCGGGTGTCAGCACGCGGCGGACCAGTGTGCGATCTGCCGTATCGGTCAGGGTCAGTTCCAGGTGCGGCCAGGCTTGCGGGAATGTGGCGCGATTGTGCAGCAGCGCCGATAGCCGCAGCAGCGGGTCGCGACCGGGTTCCGGCGTCAGCTCGGACGATTCGATGCTGACCTGGTCCGGCTGGCGCGGCGCGGGAACGGTACAGCCCAGTCTGGCGCAGCTGCTTTCCAGCAGCGGTCTGAGCCCGGGTTGCGCCTGCGCGATATCTGTGCGGAAGTGATAGACGAGCTGGGCGGCGGCGGTCAGCAGGAGCATCGCGCAGCCGAGTGCCCACAGGGCCGTCCTCAGCACACTGCGCGGTGTCACGGCCTGGTCGCCGTACAGTTCGCGCCGGATGCGCTGCATGGCGGGGTCTCGCACGGGCTCGAGTGCGGGTGGCGGATCCAGCAGCGGGTCACGTCCGGCCGAGGTCTGGTCCTGCGGTGGCGTTTCGGGCAGGGCGGGCGGTTCGATGCCGGTAATGTCCAGCGGCTGGGTGACGTCGGGGTCGGGCGCCTGCTCCGGTTCAACCGGCGGAGTCGGCTCGGCGGCCTGCTCTTCGGACGCCGGCGGCATCGTTGCCTCGGGATGTTCGCCGACGTGGTCGGCAGGCGCGACGCGTGCGCTCCAGTAATCTATCGTGCGGTCGACCAGTACGTCCATGCTGCCACCAGGCTGCGGCGCCGGCGGGCTGTCGTGACCGGGTTCGGGCGCGTCGGTGGTGACGGCGGCCGCTTCGAACCGGACATCGACATCCGGCGCGTCGAGCAGATTCAGCGTTGCGTGACTGTTTTCAGGCGCTTCCGCCGGGTCGGTGACGACATCGTCGGCGCTGTCGTCATCGATCGCGGGATCCGCGGCGGAATCGACAGTAGCGCCGGCCTTGTGGGCCGTGATGTCCACCATCGAGTCCAGTGCATCGAATACCGCGTGACAGCGACCGCATCTGACCCGCCCTTCGCGCGCCCTGATCTGCACCGTGTCGACACGGAAGACCGTTGCGCAGGCAGGGCAGCGCGAAAGCATCAGGCACGCGTCCCGGTCAGCAGCACCCAACCGTCCCGCTCGCCCGAGACCGCGAGATCGAAGGCAGGGCTGTAGGCTTCGCGCACCATGGCGGTCTGCGCGGCGAGTATGCCCGACAGTGCGATACGACCGCCGGAGCGCGTCAGACCGCACAGCAGCGGGGCCAGAACGGTCAGTGGATTGGCAAGTATGTTTGCAACCACGATATCGGCCTGATGATCGATGTTGTCGCGTGAATGCAGCAGGTTCAGCGTCGCGTCGTTGCGTTGTGCGTTGTAGCGGGCGGCGTCGAGTGCGTGCGGATCGATATCGGTGCCGGTCACCCGGGCAGCCCCCAGCTTTGCAGCAGCCAGCGCCAATATACCGGAGCCGCATCCGTAGTCGATGACGGTTTCCCCACCCTCGACCTGCGCGTCGAGCCACTCGAGGCAGAGCCGGGTGGTCGGGTGCGATCCGGTGCCGAACGCCATGCCCGGGTCGAGGATGATGTTGATCGCCGCCGGATCGGGCAGGGTGTGCCAGGACGGCACGATCCACAGTCGCGACGACACGCGGATCGGCTCGAACTGGGCCTGGGTGATGCGCACCCAGTTCTGCTCGTCCAGCTGCGAGGCGGTGTAGGGCGGTGGCGAAGTCAGACCGGCCGCTTCGGCGGCTTCCGCCATCGCCGAAGCAAGGTCGGCATCGCGTTCGAACAGCGCGTGCAGCCGGGAATGTGGCCACAGTTCGACTGCAACCGGCAGGCCCGGCTCGCCGAACTGCGGCCTTTCGTCCGGCGTGCCGGCGTCCGCGTCCTCGATATCGACCGACAGTGCGCCGGCATCGAGCAGTGCGTCGGAAAGCGTTTCGGCGTGGGTCGAATCGGCGAGCAGCGTGACCGTGACCCAGCCTCCGCCGGCCGGTTCGTCGGGCTGCGCTTCGCCGCTCATTTGGGTTTGTTCGCGGTCTGGGCGGCCAGCTTCTGCTCCAGATAGTGGATGCTGGTGCCGCCATCGAGGAAACGTCCGTCGTGCATCAGTTCCTGATGCAGCGGGATGTTGGTCTTGATGCCGCTGACGATCATTTCCGACAACGCGATGCTCATGCGACGTATCGCCTGTTCCCGCGTGTCGCCGTAGGTGATCACCTTGCCTATCATCGAGTCGTAATGCGGCGGCACGGTGTAACCCTGATAGACGTGCGAATCGACACGAACGCCGGGGCCACCCGGGGGGTGATAGCCGGTGATCTTGCCCGGGCTGGGCGTGAACTTGTACGGGTCTTCCGCATTGATGCGGCACTCCAGCGCGTGGCCGGTGAGTTTGATGTCGCGCTGCTTGAAGCGCAGTTTCTCGCCGGCGGCGACGCGGATCTGTTCCTGCACAAGATCGACGCCGGTGATCAGTTCGGTCACCGGATGTTCGACCTGGATGCGTGTGTTCATTTCGATGAAGTAGAACTCGCCGTTTTCGTACAGGAATTCGAAGGTGCCGGCACCGCGGTAGTTGATGCGGCGGCAGGCTTCGGCGCAGCGCTCGCCGATGCGCGCGATCACGCGCGCCGGAATGCCCGGTGCCGGTGCCTCCTCGATGATCTTCTGGTGCCGGCGCTGCATCGAACAGTCGCGTTCGCCGAGATAGACCGCGTTGCGGTGTGCGTCGGCCAGTACCTGGATTTCGATATGGCGCGGGTTTTCGAGAAATTTCTCCATGTACACCGCGGGGTTGTTGAACGCGGCACCGGCTTCTGTGCGTGTCATCTGCACCGCATTGAGCAGCGCGCCCTCGCTGTGCACGGTGCGCATGCCGCGTCCGCCGCCACCGCCTGCCGCCTTGATGATGACCGGATAGCCGATGTCGCGCGCGATGCGGATGATTTCCTTCGGGTCCTCTCCCAGGGCGCCGTCCGAGCCCGGCACCACTGGCACGCCGGCTTCCTTCATCGCATCCTTGGCCGAAACCTTGTCTCCCATCAGCGAGATGGTTTCCGGGCGCGGGCCGATGAAGACGAAACCGCTGCGCTCGACGCGTTCGGCGAAGTCCGCGTTTTCGGACAGGAAGCCGTAACCCGGATGGATGGCCTCGGAATCGGTGACCTCG
>DATCUL010000044.1:0-9207 GCA_036567405.1 Methyloversatilis sp.
CGCTGACGCTGGGCATGGCGATCGACGCCAACGTGCTGATCAACGAACGCATACGCGAGGAACTGCGCAACGGCGTCACCCCGCAGGCGGCCATCTCGGCCGGCTACGAGCGTGCCTGGGCGACCATTCTCGACTCCAACATCACGACGCTGATCGCCGGCCTCGCGCTGCTGATCTTCGGTTCCGGTCCAGTGCGCGGCTTTGCCGTGGTGCACTGTCTGGGCATCCTGACTTCGATGTTCAGTGCCGTGGTGGTGTCGCGCGGCATGGTGAATCTGGTCTACGGACGTGCCCGCAAGCTCGAATCGCTGTCCATCGGCACCGTCTGGAAACCGGGCGCAGGCGCCTGACAACCCCTCAAGAAAGCTGAACAGCCATGGAATTCTTCCGTATCCGGCGCGACATCCCGTTCATGCGGCACGCGCTGGTGTTCAACGTCATTTCGCTGATCACCTTCGTACTCGCGGTGTTCTTCCTCGCCACACGCGGCCTGCACCTGTCGGTGGAATTCACCGGCGGCACGCTGATGGAGGTTTCATACAGTGAAGTGCCCGATCTGCAGGGCGTGCGCAAGGCGCTGGGCGACAGCGGCTTCAACGACCCGCAGGTGCAGAACTTCGGCACCGCACGCGACGTGCTGATCCGCCTGCCGCTGGTCAAGGACATCGATTCGGCCAAGGTGAGCCAGAACGTCATGGCGACGCTGAGCGCCGGCAACGGTCCGAAGCCGGAACTGCGGCGCGTCGAATACGTCGGCCCGCAGGTCGGCAAGGAACTGGCTGCCGACGGATCGCTGGCGCTGATGCTGGTGATCTTCGGCATCGTGCTCTACCTGGCATTGCGCTTCGAGTGGCGCTTCGCGGTGTCGGCCATCATCGCCAACCTGCACGACGTGGTCATCATCCTGGGCTTCTTCGCCGCCTTCCAGTGGGAATTCTCGCTGCCGGTGCTGGCCGCCGTGCTGGCCGTGCTGGGCTACTCGGTCAATGAATCGGTGGTGGTGTTCGACCGGGTGCGCGAGGTGTTCCGCAACGCGCGCAAGCGCACGATGACCGTGCCGCAGGTACTCGACCACGCCATCACCAGCACCATTTCGCGCACCATCATCACGCACGGTTCGACCCAGATGATGGTGCTGTCGATGCTGCTGTTCGGCGGCGAAGCGCTGCACTACTTCGCGGTCGCGCTGACCATCGGCATCTGTTTCGGCATCTACTCGTCGGTTCTGGTCGCCAGCCCGCTGGTCATGTGGCTGGGCGTCAAGCGCGAACAGTTGGTCAAGCCGGTCAAGCAGAAGCAGGAAGCGGTGGTCTGAGACAGGCACCACCCAATAAAAAACCCGGCCGCGGCCGGGTTTTTTATTGGGTGCATCCGGAATGCCTCAAGGCTGGGCGAAGACCTGCTTCACCCGCAGCGTCTGCTGCGCGTCGATCAGACCGATCAGCCGGTCGATGTTCGGATGCTTGCCCGGATTGGCGCGCGCATCGATCGTGTGCTCGGCATAGATGTCGAGTGCCTGCTTGGCCGCATCCGGCGTGATGGCGCCGTGCAACTGTGCCAGGTGGTTATAGACCGCGAGCGATCCGGCCTGTCCCGGCTTGTTTTCTATCGTGGCGACCACTTCTCCGGCTGCATCGATCAGCTGCAATGCAGCCAGATGGGACACGCCGGGCAGGGTTTTCAGCGTTTCGGCAAAACTCATGACTGTTCCTCAGATGGCGGCGGCCAGACGGGCCGCGTCGCCGATATAGGACGCCGGCGTCATCGCCAGCAGACGGTCGCGCTCGACCGGCGGAAGGTCGAGCGTCGCGATGAAGGCCTGCAGTGCCTCGCGCGTGATGCCGCGGCCGCGCGTCAGTTCCTTCAGCTGTTCGTAGGGGTTGGCAATGCCGTAACGGCGCATCACGGTCTGCACCGGCTCGGCCAGCACTTCCCAGCAGGCATCGAGATCGGCCGCCAGCGCCTCGGGTTCAGCCACCAGCTTGCCCAGGCCACGCGACAGCGAATCCAGCGCCAGCACCGTGTAACCGAAGGCGACGCCCATATTGCGCAGTACCGTCGAGTCGGTCAGGTCGCGCTGCATGCGCGACACCGGCAGCTTGTCCGACAGGTGGCGCAGCAGCGCATTGGCCAGCCCCAGATTGCCTTCGGCGTTCTCGAAGTCGATCGGATTGACCTTGTGCGGCATGGTCGAACTGCCGATTTCGCCGGCCTTCAGCTTCTGCTTGAAGTAACCGAGCGAGATGTACATCCAGAAGTCGCGTGCGGCATCGAGCAGGATGGTGTTGGCGCGCGCCATCGCGTCGAACAGCTCGCCCATCGCGTCGTGCGGTTCGATCTGGATGGTGTAGGGATTGAATTCCAGTCCGAATGATTCGATGAAGGCGCGGTTGAACTGAGCCCAGTCGACGTCCGGATAGGCCGACAGGTGGGCGTTGTAGTTGCCGACCGCGCCGTTGAACTTGGCGGTCAGGCTGACTTGCGCGACACGCGAGCGGGCGCGCATCAGCCGCGCCGCGATATTGGCCATTTCCTTGCCCAGCGTGGTCGGGCTGGCAGGCTGGCCATGCGTGCGCGACAGCATGGGCAGCGCCGCGAATTCGTGCGCCATCGCGCGCAGGCGTTCGATGGCCGCGTCCAGCGCCGGCAGCAGCACCTCGGTGCGCGCCTCGCTGAGCATCAGCGCATGCGATACGTTGTTGATGTCTTCCGAGGTGCAGGCGAAATGGATGAACTCGGACACGCCGGTGACCTCGGCGTTCTTCGCCAGACGATCCTTCAGCCAGTATTCCATCGCCTTGACGTCGTGATTGGTACGCGCCTCGATGGTCTTGATCGCGGCGGCGTCATCGACGCTGAAATCGCGCACGACGGCGTCGAGTTCATCCAGCGTCGCCTTCGAAAAGGTGGCGACTTCGGCGATCAGCGGGCTGGCAGCCAGGGCGCGCAGCCAGGCGATCTCGACGCGCACACGGTTGCGGATCAGGCCGTATTCGCTGAAATGGCCGCGCAGCGGATCGAGTTTGGCGGCGTAGCGGCCGTCCAGCGGCGACAACGCGGAAAGTGTGTGGGCACTCATGAAAGACCTGCAGGAAAGAGGGGAGGAAACCGTCACCGGCATGACAGCCCGTGCAGCGCAAAGCCAATTTTATCATGCACCCTGCACCACTCCCGCCTTGGCGCTCCGGCCCGGGCGCTATAATCGGCCGTCCTTCAACGGTGCTGTTCATGAAACTCGTCGGTTCCCTCACCAGCCCCTATGTGCGCAAGGCGCGCATCGTCCTCGCCGAAAAGAAGATCGACTACGAATTCGTGCTCGACTCGCCCTGGCTGGACGGCACTGGCGTGCCAGACCTGAATCCGCTCGGCAAGATTCCGGTGCTGGTGCTCGACGACGACACCCGCCTGTTCGATTCGCGCGTGATCGTCGAGTATCTGGACGGCATGGCACCGAACAGCAAGCTGCTGCCGTCGCCGGCGCGCGAACGTGCACTGGTCAAGCGCTGGGAAGCGCTGGCGGATGGCATGACCGATGCTGCCGTCGCCATCGTGCTCGAATCGCGTCGGCCGGCAGCCGAACAGAATGCCGGCTGGATGGACCGGCAACGCGGCAAGATCATCCGTGCGCTGGCGGCACTGGCCGATGATCTCGGCGAAAACCTGTGGTGCCACGGCAACGGCATCTCGCTGGCCGATATCGCCGTCGGCTGCGCACTCGGCTATCTGGACTTCCGGATGGCTGACATCGACTGGCGCGCCAGCCACGCCAACCTCGCGAAGCTGCAGGAAAAACTGATGCAGCGCGCATCCCTGACCGACACCGTTCCGCGCGAGTGAGCGCGGGATCCGGCGATCGGCGCCGGTGACAGGCCAGGCCTGCGTCAAGGGGTGTTCGACGCCCCGGTGATGATGCCGCCACCCAGACACACCTTGCTTTCGTAGACGACGACGCTCTGTCCGGGCGTTACCGCCCACTGCGCTTCGGCGAACGCGATTTCGCACCGATCGGCATCCACCGCATCGATGCTGCAGGGTGCGTCCGGCTGGCGATAGCGCGTCTTCGCGGCATACACCCAGTGCGTGTGCGGCAGATCTCCCGACACCCACGAAAGATCGCCGGCAACCAGCCGGTCCGACAGCAGTGCCGGATGGTCATGGCCGCGCACCACGTACAGCACGTTGCGCGCCATGTCCTTGCGTGCGGCGTACCAGGCCTCGTGATCGCCCGCGCCGTCGGCCATGCCCTTGAGCCCGCCGATGCGCAGGCCCTTGCGCTGCCCTATCGTGTGATACATCAGGCCGTCGTGCTGGCCGAGCACGCGATCGGTGTCGAGATCGCGGATGTCGCCCGGCGTGACCGGCAGATAACGCTGCAGGAACTCGCGGAACGGCCGCTCTCCGACGAAGCAGATGCCGGTCGAATCCTTCTTCGCCGCATTGGCCAGCCCGGCGTCGGCGGCGATGCGCCGCACGTCGCGCTTGGGCAGGTGGCCGACCGGGAACAGCGTGCGCGACAGCTGCGCCTGATTCAGCCGGTGCAGGAAGTAGCTCTGGTCCTTGTTGCCGTCCTCGCCCTTGAGCAGCTGGAAGCGCCCCTGAAACTCGCGCACCTGCGCGTAGTGGCCGGTCGCGATGCGCTTGGCGCCCAGCTGCATCGCGTGATCGAGAAAGGCGCTGAACTTGATTTCGGCATTGCACAGCACATCGGGATTCGGTGTGCGACCGGCCTGGTATTCGCGCAGGAAGCTCGCGAACACACGGTCCTTGTACTCGGCGGAGAAATTCACCACCTCGAGATCCATGCCGATCACGTCGGCTGCCGACACCGCGTCGATCAGATCCTGCCTGGTCGAGCAGTATTCGTCGGTGTCGTCGTCCTCCCAGTTCTTCATGAACAGGCCGACAACGTGATAGCCGGCCCGCTTGAGCAGCAACGCCGACACCGACGAATCGACGCCGCCGGACATGCCCACCACCACCGTTTCGCCCCGTTCGGCCCGCTCTTCAGCGACGCGAGTTCCAGTCATCCGGGTAATCCCCATCCATCCAGCGTTGCATGTCCATCACGACCGCCGGCTCGGCGTGGTCGCGAAACCAGGTATCGACCGCGTACTGGCGGCCGTCCTCAATGTCCTCTACCGCAGCACTGAAGTGCTGCATGATGAACCAGCTGCGACGCCGCGCGATGGCGACGACGCGGTGATGGCGCAACGCGCCAACCCGCTGCAGCACGTCCAGCATGTGCGTCGTGGTGTTCGCATGATCGATGCAGTCCATGCGGCCATACACGCCGTCGTCCAGATAGTCGCCAGCACGGTCCACCAAAATCGGCGAATGCGCCCCGGCCCAGCGGTACATGTCGGCGATCGCCCGGCTCAGGATGTCGCGCTCGGAGCGCGCATCGTCGGCCTGCCTGAGCCGCTCGCGCAGCGCGTCGATCTGGCTGCCGGTAAAACCGATCGCCTGCGTGTTCTGGCAGCCGTAGTTGAAGCAGATCTCGATCTCGACGTCGCCGGCCGCATGCGCGGTTCCGAGCAGACTGCAGAGCGCCAGGGCCTTCAGTACGCGATGCATCAGGAAAAATGCCGTATCACCGTCAGCGGAAGCCGCGTGCCTGCGAGCCAGTCCTGCACGCAGGCCCACACCAGCGGGCTGCGATGACGTTCGCGGCTGGCTTCGATCTCGGCCGCGCTCATCCAGAGCGCCCGGACGATGCCGTCATCGAGCGCGCGGCCGGCGATCTGCTCGCCGCTGTCACCGGCAAAGGCGAATCGCAGATAGGTCACCTCGCCATCCGGCCGCCGCCACTGATAGACACCAACCAGCGCTCCGGGCACGAAAGGATGGGCTGTTTCTTCCATCGCCTCGCGCGCACACGCATCGACCAGCGATTCGCCTTCCTCCAGGTGGCCGGCCGGCTGGTTCAGGCGCAGCCCGGCCGACGTTTCCTCTTCCACCATCAGGAAGCGGCCCCGGTCCTCCATCAGGGCCGCCACCGTCACGTTGGGTTTCCATATGCGTTCGCTCATGCGCCGATTTTAACGTGCGCGGGGCCAATGGCTGCCGCCGCGACGGCAGCTTCGGCTAAAATCGCGGGCTTATTGCAAACTCCGGGAGTGTTTTTCATGTCGATGGCCGACCGCGACGGTTTTATCTGGTACGACGGCAAGATGGTGCCCTGGCGCGAGGCCACCACGCACGTGCTGACACACTCGCTGCACTACGGCCTGGCGGTGTTCGAGGGCGTACGCGCCTACAACACGGAAATCGGTACCGCCATCTACCGGCTGAAGGAACACACGGACCGCCTGTTCAATTCGGCGCACATCTACATGATGAAGATGCCGTACAGCCGCGAGGAAATCATGGAGGCGCAGCTGGACGTGGTACGCGCCAACAAGCTGGAATCCTGCTACATCCGCCCGATCGCCTTCTTCGGCTCTGAAAAGATGGGGATTTCGACGCGCGGCGCCTCGGTGCACGTGTCGATCGCCGCCTGGCCGTGGGGTGCCTACCTGGGCGAGGACGGCCTGAAGAAGGGCATCCGCGTCAAGACCTCGTCCTTCTCGCGTCACCACGTCAATGTGTCGATGTGCCGCGCCAAGTACTCGGGCACCTACGCGAACTCCATCCTGGCCAATATGGAAGCCACCGATCTGGGCTACGACGAGGCGCTGCTGCTCGATGTCGACGGTTTCGTCGCGGAAGGCGCCGGCGAGAACCTGTTCGTGGTCAAGGACAACAAGATCTACGAGCCGGAGATCGCTTCCGCGCTGGTCGGCATCACGCGCGCATCGGTCATCGAGATCGCCGCCGAACTGGGCTATCAGGTCGTGTCCAAGCGCCTGACGCGCGACGACATCTACACTGCCGACGAAGCCTTCTTCACCGGCACGGCCGCCGAAGTCACGCCGATCCGCGAACTCGATAACCGCACGATAGGCGCAGGCACGCGCGGTCCGGTCACAGAGAAGATTCAGGCGCGCTTCTTCGACATCGTCAATGGCCGCGTGCCGGCTTACCACCGCTGGCTCACCAAGATCTGAGTTCGGAGCATTCCACCATGACCCAAGCAGGTAACGAATCCAGCCGCGATCTGGCGCGCGACATCGAAGTCGGCGCCGACGACCTCCCGCTGCACTGCCCGCTGCCCGGTTCGCCGCTGTGGGCGCGCCATCCGCGCGTCTTCCTTGACGTCACCAAGACCGGGCACGCCGCCTGCCCGTACTGCGGCACACGCTACAGCTACAGCGGTCCGGCGCCGGCCGGCCACTGACCGCACGCCCGGATGGAAGTCCAGCGCAAGGCATTTTTCGCCACACCGCAGGAGGCGGAGGCCGCGTTCTACGAGGCGCGCGCGCGCGGCGACATCGAGTCGATGATGGCCGTGTGGGGCGACGAGGACGACATCGTCTGCGCGCTCGCGGGCTGCCCGCGCGCATGCGGCTACGACGAAGTCCGTGACGCCTGGCGGCGGGTCTTCGCCGGCACCCGCGTCGATGTGCGGGTACAGAATGCGAAGGTCATGCAAGGCGTATTGCAGTCCGTCCACAGCCTGAACGAAGAGTGCAACGCGGCCGGTGACCGCTCGCCCAGGCCGATGCTGATCGTCACCAATGTATTCCTTCGCGGCCCGCTCGGCTGGCACATGGTGCTGCACCACGCCTCGGTGGCGCCAGTGGCGCATGAAGCGCCGGATGCCCCGAAAGTACTGCACTGAGACCTGCGCCACCGATGGACAGCGAGCGGACCCCGGACGGCGCGCCGCCCGTCTTCCGGCCTGCGCCCTGGCTGCCCGGCGGCCACGCCCAGACCATCTGGCCGCGCTTCATCATGCCGCCGCTGCCTGCGCTTCGACGCGAGCGCATCGACACGCCGGACAATGACTTCATCGACCTCGACTGGCTGCCTGACCGTCCCGGACAACCGCTGGTCATGCTCCTGCACGGTCTCGAAGGCAGTTCCGAAAGCCATTACGCGCGGGCGCTGATGCGGGCGCTGGATGCGCGCGGCTGGAACGGCGTCGTGGTGCATGCGCGCGGCTGTTCCGGCGAACCTAACCGCCTGCCGCGGGCCTATCACTCGGGCGACAGCGCGGAACTGGACTGGCTGCTGCCGCGCATCGTGCCGCGCATGCAGGGTCGGCCGGTACATGCGGTGGGCGTGTCGCTCGGCGGCAACGTGCTGTGCAAGTGGCTGGGCGAACACGGTCATGCCGCGTCGCGCTGGCTGCACAGCGCCGCTTCGGTCTGCGCCCCGGTCGATCTGGGGGCGGCGGGACGGGCGCTCGACACCGGCTTCAACCGCGTCTATACGCAATATTTCCTGCGCACGATGAAACCGCGCGCGCTGGCCAAGGCCGCGCGCTTTCCGGGCGTACTCGACGCAGCCGCCATCGCCGCCAGCAACTCGATCCGCGCCTTCGACGACACGGTGACTTCGCAATTGCACGGCTTCCGCGATGCCGACGACTACTGGACGCGCTGCTCCGCACGTCCGCTGCTGCGCGAGGTGCGCGTGCCGCTGCTGCTGCTGCAGGCGCTCAACGATCCAATGGTGCCTGCCTGGTCACTGGCCACGAACGAGCAGCTGTCGTCCGACGTGCTGCCGGACTACACGACGCAGGGCGGTCATGTCGGTTATGTCAGCGGTGCCCCCCGCGGACACCTCGCGTGGCTGCCGCAACGCCTGCTGCACTTCTTCGACACCTTGCGCTGACGCGCCGGTTCAGTTTCCGGCCCCGACGATGCTGCGAGCGACCGCTTCCGCCACCTCGATGCCATCGACCGCCGCCGACAGGATGCCGCCGGCGTAGCTCGCGCCCTCTCCTGCCGGATACAGGCCGGCCGTGTTCAGGCTCTGGTAGCTCACCGGGTCGCGCTTGATGCGGATCGGTGACGAGGTGCGCGTCTCGACGCCGGTCAGCACTGCGTCATGCATGGCAAAACCCCGGATCTGCCGGTCGAACGCCGGCAGCGCCTCGCGTATCGCGGTGATCGCGTACTCGGGCAGCGCGCTGCCCAGGTCGCCGAAACGCACGCCCGGCGTGTAGGACGGCAACACTTCGCCCTCGTGCGACGACGGCCGACCGGCGATGAAGTCGCCAACCAGCTGGCCGGGCGCGCTGTAGTCGCTCCCGCCGAGTTCATAGGCGCGCGACTCCCAGTGCCGCTGGAACTCGACGCCGGCCAGCGGGTGCCCCGGATA
>DATCUL010000045.1:0-7236 GCA_036567405.1 Methyloversatilis sp.
GGTGGAACCCGGCCGGCATCCTGACGACGGCAACCCCGCGCTCGCCGCACCGTACTGGGCAGGCCGCCTGCATCTGGCCGGCAGCGAGACCGCGGGTCGTGGCGCCGGCTATCTCGATGGCGCGCTGGACGCGGCGGCGCGCGTGTCGGGGCGCCTGCTGGATGCGTCGGGTGCGTCCTCGATCCGTGCGCAGCTGTCGCCGGAGAACGGTGACAGTCTCGCCCGCTTCGCAAGCTGGGTTGACGGGCAGCGGGCATTCGGACCGGAACTGTACCGGCAGGGCGTGGCACGCGCGCTTGCAGCGCAGCAGGGCATGGACTTGACGCGCACGGTGCTGCTCGACGTGGTCGGCCGGATCTATGCCGAAGCGCTGACCCAGATCGACCGGCTGTCGTTCGACACGCGGACGCTGCCGGTCGAACAGGGCCGCTGCGCGCTCACGCCGGCCGTGCTGGCGCCATTCAGCGGTTTCAGCGACGCGCTGATCGCGGCAGCGGTGGCGCACAACGCCACCTCATGCGCGATCTCGAATTTCCCCGACGAGCACCGGCCCGCAGCCGATTACCAGCGGCAGATCAGACACGAACTCGCGCTGGCCTGGCGCAGCTTTGCGCTGTCGGTGAATGACGCGCTGCTGGCCGGGACGCCGGACGCGTCGACGCTGCACTGAGCGCGGCCGCCCGCGCATTTGTGGGATTTGTCGCAAGCGTAAGGTTCCGGCCACCGTGTCGCGATCGGTGTCGAAGGGCCAAGTGACTGAAATGAAATGGAAATCCACTTTGGCACGGAAATGGCTAAACACCCTGTGCCAGCCCCATTCGCGCGTCAGCAGAACAAGGAGTAGGTCATGCAAAGTGCAGCAGCGAGCTATGTCAGCCTGGCTGACTTGAAGACAAGTCACAACGTCCTGGCCACGCCGGCCGAAGTGCCTGCCCACGCCGGATGCGGAACCTCCGGTGGCGAAGGCAAGGCCAGTTGCGGCACCTCCGACGGACCGGACGACATGCCGGCCGACGTCTGGAACAAGGTCAAGAACCACCCCTGCTATTCGGAAGAAGCCCACCACCACTATGCACGCATGCATGTGGCGGTGGCGCCGGCCTGCAACATCCAGTGCAACTACTGCAACCGCAAGTACGACTGCTCGAACGAGTCGCGTCCGGGCGTGGTGTCGCAGAAGCTGACGCCGGAACAGGCGGTGAAGAAGGTGGTCGCGGTCGCCAGCGAAATCCCGCAGATGACGGTGCTCGGCATCGCCGGTCCCGGCGACTCGCTGGCCAGCCCGAAGAAGACCTTCGAAACATTCCGCATGCTTCAGGAGCAGGCGCCGGACATCAAGCTGTGCCTGTCGACCAACGGCCTTGCGCTGCCGGGTCTGGTCGACGAGATCTGCAAGTACAACATCGACCACGTGACCATCACCATCAACATGGTGGATCCGGAAGTGGGCGCCAAGATATACCCGTGGATATTCTGGGACCACAAGCGCATCACCGGTGTCGAGGCGGCCACCATCCTGCACCAGCAGCAGATGCTGGGCCTGGAAATGCTGACCGCACGCGGCGTGCTGACCAAGATCAACTCGGTGCTGATCCCCGGCATCAACGACGAGCACTTGATCGAGGTGAACCGCGAGGTCAAGAAGCGCGGCGCTTTCCTGCACAACATCATGCCGCTGATCTCCGAGGCCGAGCACGGCACCGTGTTCGGCCTGACCGGTCAGCGCGGTCCGACGGCACAGGAGCTGAAGGCGGTGCAGGACGCCTGCATGGGTGGCGCCAACCTGATGCGTCATTGCCGGCAGTGCCGCGCCGACGCGGTCGGCCTGCTGGGCGAGGACCGCAGCGAGGAATTCACGCTCGACAAGATCGAAGAGATGGAAGTGGTGTACGACCTCGATCGCCGTCGCAGCTATCAGGACCGCGTCGAGGCCGAGCGCCAGGCGCAGCACGCGGCCAAGGTCGAGGCACTGGCCGCGACCCAGGGTGCCGGTGCAGCCGACGACATCAAGGTGCTGGTCGCGGTCGCGACGACCGGTGGCGGCCGGGTGAACCAGCACTTCGGCCACGCCGACGAATTCCAGATCTTCGAGGTGTCGGCCGGCGAGGCGCTGTTCGTCGGTCACCGCCGCGTCGATCTGTATTGCCAGGGCGGCTATGGCGAGGACGAGCAGCTGCCGTCCATCGTCAATGCGATCAACGACTGCCATGCCGTGCTGGTGTCGAAGATCGGCGCCTGCCCGCGCGACGAACTGAAGACCGCCGGCATCGAACCGGTCGACAGCTATGTCGATGAATTCATCGAGAAGGCCGCGCTGTCGTGGTTTGCCGACTACACCGGTCGCGTGGCGCGCGGCGAGACCGAGCACAAGGTGCGCGGCGACGCCTCGATCCGCCAGGGCGCCTTCACCGCGGTTGCCTGACGCCGCTGCACAAGACCGCTGCACAAGACCATTGACCCATGCGACCGCGGCTTTGTGCCGCGGTCATTTCCGAAGGGAGCACGCCATGTCACTCAAGATCATCGCCGACCTCTGTACCGGCTGTTCGGCCTGCGAGCCGGAATGTCCGAACGAAGCGATCAGCGAGAAAAAGAGCACCTTCATCATCAACCCCGACAAATGCACCGAATGCGAAGGTGACTACGACACGCCCCAGTGTGTCGCGGTATGCCCGGTCGATCACTGCATTCTTCCCCTGGCAGCGTGAGGACAAAATGACCAACGTAATACTGACACCCGCCGCAGCAAAGTTCATGACCCGCATGGTCAGGTTTTCCGGCGAGCCCGATGGCGCCGGCTTTCGCCTTCAGGTCAGCGCGGGCGGCTGTTCCGGCTTCAACTCGGAATTCACGGTCGAGGCGGCGCCGCAGGCCGGCGATGCGGTGGTCGATGTCGATGGCGTGCGCATGTTCCTGCCGGCCGAATCGCGGCTGCTGCTCGAAGGCGTGACCATCGACTTCGCCGACACGCCGACCAAGAGCGGACTGACCTTCATCAATCCGAACCAGGCCGCTTGTGCGTGCAGCAGCAGCTCCACCGGCGCGCCGGCTGCGCACGGCCATGCGAACGGTCACGGCCATGGGCATGCGATGCCCGGTGTCGTGTCGGTCGGCATCGACGCCATCCGGCGCAACTGAGCGTCACGCCATGCAAGCAGTCAGCCGCCCCGACGACATCGCCGACTTCGATCTGGCGGTGCTGGGTGGCGGTCTGCCGCCCGAAGCCGAGCGCCTGATCGCGCGCGCCGGCCTGATCCGACAGCAGGTGGCCGAGGCGCAGGCGCTGCTCGACCAGGCGCATGCGCTGGCGCCGCAGCACCCGGCGACCTTGATCGCGCTGTATCGCTTCCATTTCTACGGCAACCGGCTGGCGCAGGCGCGTGCCGTCGCGGTCCGTGCGCTCGATACGGCGTCGGCCGCACTCGGCCTGCCGGCGAACTGGCAGCAGGTGGGCGCCGATGTCCGTTTCGGCGCGCTCGAGCCGCTGCCGCGCTTCTATCTGTTTTCGCTCAAGGGCTATGCCTACCTGAGCCTGCGTCTGGGCGAGCTCGACGCCGGCCGCGCCGCGCTGGCCAAGCTGGGCGAACTCGATCCGGCGAACCGGGTCGGGCACCGCGTGCTCGAAGACGTGCTGGCGCGCATGGGCCGGGACGACGTCGGCTACGAGGACTGCCCGGACGTGGCCGCAGCAGTGGGGGCCCCATCATGATGGTCGTCGGGACCACCGGATTCGAGGACGACATTCCCCAGGTTGACTGGACCGGTGTGCCGCTCGACTGCTCGACCTGCGGCACGCGCAGCGATCAGGTGCGCTGCGAGCGCGGTCACGCCTGCGTACATGACCGCTACGCCAAGCGCATCGACCGCTTCTTCCGCTGGAATCCCGACCTGAGCAATGCCTATCTGAAGCATCCGTATTTCGAGGTGCGCGCCATCGCCTGCCGTCAGGCCGACGTGTTCCATCTGCTGCCGCTGGTCGAGGACGAGGACGAGACGGTGCGCCTGTCTGTCGCTGTGCGCCTGCCGCTGGCGCAGGCGGTGCGGTTGCGCAACGACCCGCACCGCGAGGTGCGCATCCGCGTCGCGATGCGGCTGGAAGGACGCGAACTGCTGGCGATGGCCGGCGACGAGGATTACTACGTGCGCAAGCTGGTGGCGCGGCGCCTGCCCGAAGCGCTGTTGCCGCGCATGCTCGACGACCGCGAGTGGGAAGTGCGGCTCGAAGCCGTCAAGCGGCTGGGCATGCCGGCGCTGCTGCGCATGTGCGACGACCGCGAGATCGCGGTGCGCCGCGAGGTGGTGGCGCGACTTCCGGTGGCGCAACTGCATCGCATGGCGGACGACACGGCATGGGAAGTGCGCTGGGAAGTGGCGCAGCGCGCCGACCGGGCGCTGGCGCTGCGCATGTCGGAAAGCGACGAGGAAGCCGAGGTGCGCGACGAAGCGCGCGCACGTCTGCAGGAACTGGATCTGTTGCCAGGGAGCGAGCCATGAGCAATATCAGCCGCGACAGCGATACGGTCGAACTGACCGCGGACCCCGTATTCCAGTACGGCGAAAAGGTGGTCAGCCGCTTCACGATACGCAACGACGGCACCTACTGCGGCAAGGACATCGGCGAGGTGCTGGCGAAGAAGGGCGACGTCGGCTTCGTCACGTCGATCGGCACCTTCCTGCAGCAGTACTACATCTACGCGGTCGAGTTCCTCGGCACCGGCCATCGCGTCGGCATGCGGGGGCGCGAACTGGTGTCGCTCGACAACCTGCCCGATCACGTGGTCGAGGCGTTGGGCGACCGCATTCATCAACTGGCGGCGATCAAGGCGGGAGACGAACGTGTTTGAACTGCGCGAAGCGAAGTACGAATGGGGCCAGCGCGTGACGGCGGTGGCCGACCTGTTCAATGACGGATCGCATCCGGATGTGCCGCTGGACGCGCTGCTGGTGGCTGAAGGCGCGGCTGGCGAGATCGTGCAGATCGGTCATCACGAGGAAGCCAACCTGCCTGTCTACATGGTCGAGTTCGCCGCGGGGCCGCGCAGCGGCGACGGTTCGCCGCGTCCGTGCGTGATCGGCGTGCTGGAAGAGGAGATCGCTCCGGTCTGAACGCCGGGGCGACGCCATCATGAATTCCGGTTTCTGCGCCACACCCGACCGCACGCGGCCCGAGCCATGCGCCGTCGTCGCGGCCGGCGAAATGGTGAAGCGGCGCATGCTGCGCGCGCTGGCGGCGCGTGAGCGCTACCGCTACGTGCAGCCGGAACTGCACGAGACCGACGAAGGCTGGGTGGTCACCAGCCCCTGCTGTTCGCGCAATATCGATCCCGATGGCGGCATCATCGACATCGCGCGCCTGCAGCAGACCGGCGCCGAATGGCTTCTGTATTCGCGCGACCACAGCCTGGACTGCTGGGTGCTCCATTCGAGCTCGCCGCAGCTGGACGTGCTGCTGCAGGTCCTGTGCCTGGACGACGAACGGCTGTTCTGGCCATGATCTACCTTGATCACAACGCCACCACGCCACCGCTGCCCGAAGTGGTGGATGCCGTCGCCGACTGCCTGCGCAGCGGCTGGGCCAATCCTTCGTCGAAGCACGGATTCGGCCAGCAGGCGCGTGCCGCGCTGGCGGCCGCGCGCGCCGAAGTCGCTGTGCTGGCCGGCGCCCAGCCGGTCGAAGTGGTGTTCACCAGTGGAGCCACCGAAGCCAATCATCAGGCGCTCAACGGTGCGCTGGCTCGAGCGGGGGCGCCGCCGCGCGTCCTCCTGTCGGCCACCGAACACAGCGGCTTCCTGAGGGCAGCACTGCGCTTGCGCGAGGTCGGCATCGAGGTCGACCTGCTGCCGGTGGATGCGCAAGGTCTGCTGGATCCCGATGCTCTGCACGAGGCGCTGCGGCGGCCGGCGGCGCTGCTGTCGGTGATGGCGGCCAACAACGAGACCGGTGTGCTGCAGCCGGTCGCCGACATCGCCGCGCTGGCCCGCGCCGCGGGCATGCCCTTCCACGTCGATGCTACGCAGATGGCCGGCAAGCAGGCGCTCGACTTTACCGGATGGGGCGTGGACCTGATGTCCATGTCGGCGCACAAGTTCGGTGGACCGAAGGGCTGTGGCGCGCTGGTCATGCGCAAGGGGCTGGTCTGGCCGTCCTTGCTGACCGGACAGCAGGAGCGCGGCCGTCGCGGCGGCACCGAAAACATGCCGGGCATTGCCGGCTTCGCGGTCGCGGCGCGCCATGCACGCGCAGCGCTGCCATCCGAAGCGCCCCGTCTGGCCGCATTGCGCGGTGCGCTCGAAGCGGCGCTGCTGGAAACCGTACCGGGTGTCGTGCTGTTCGGCGCCGGCGCACCGCGCCTGCCGAACACGCTGATGCTGGCCATCGCCGGCCAGTCGGCCGACCGCGTGCTCGACCGCCTGGAGCGGGAGGGCATCTTCGCGTCGTCCGGTGCCGCCTGTTCGTCGGGCGGCTCCGAGCCGTCGCACGTGCTGCGTGCCATGGGCGTGCCGGCGGCACTGGCGCAGGGCGCCGTGCGCCTGTCGCTTGGCCGGGACACCGACGCCGAACACGTCGCGCGCGTGGTGCATGTGCTGCGCGCACTGCAGGCGCAGCCGGAACCGGCGGAACTCGCCGCGAGCGTCTCCTGAACACCCATGGACCACCCCGATCGGAGCCTGCAATGAAAGTCATGATCCGCAAGAGCAGCAAGGGCGAGCTTTCGCTCTACGTGCCGAAGAAGGATCTCGAAGAGCCCATCGTGCAGATGGAGCGCCCCGACATGTGGGGCGGACAGATCACGCTGGCCAATGGCTGGACGCTGGACCTGCCGGAGATGGCGGCCGACACGCGGCTGCCGATCACGGTCGAGGCCAGGCTGACCGGGGGGCGCGACTGACATGGGACTGAATGCCGAACAACTGACCGAGGTCGCCCGCATCACGCTGGCTGCCGGCAGCCTGCGCGAAGCGGTGAATGGCGTGCGCGAGGCGTTGCCCGGCATCCGTGCCTCGACCGTCGACGCCTTCGACATGCGCGGCGAGACACCGGCGCTGCGCATCGGCGACCGCGACCTGTTCCTGATGCACAGCGACGGCCACAAACCCGTTATACTTACCGACTATCCGAAAGAAATAAAAGCATTTTATATGCGTCAGAACGACGATGAAAAAACAGTTCGCGCTATGGACATCTTATTCCCGGGAATCGGTGAAATAGTTGGTGGCTCACAACGTGAAGAGCGC
>DATCUL010000046.1:0-13851 GCA_036567405.1 Methyloversatilis sp.
CCGGCGACCCGATTGGTGCGGCACGGGTGCGCGAATACGCCGTGCTGGGCGCGGCCGATTTCGGCGCGCTGCTGGCTGCAGGCAACGCCGTGCTCGCGCCGATGCGGCCATGAGCGGCGACGCTGCACACGCCACGCTGTCAGCCACCCGGCCCTTCGCGCGTTATCCGCGTGCTTCCATGAGACAAGACTTCCCGTGACCCATCCCGCCACTGCGCCAGCCCGCCTTCCGACAGCCCGCATCCTCACCGTACTGCTGTTCGCGCTGATCGCGCTGTACATCGCACTCACCTTCGGCCAGCACGGCATCAGCAACGACGAGGAGGTGCAGCACATCTACGGCCGGCTGCTGCTCGACTACTACGGCTCGGGCCTGACCGACCTGTCCGCCTTCCAGTACAAGAACCTGTATCTGTACGGCGGGCTGTTCGACCTGATCGCGGCCACCGGCGAACGGCTGCTGCCAGCGATGAATGTCTGGGACATGCGCCATCTGCTGTCGGCACTGTTCGGCCTGGCCGGCATGGTCGCGGTACATCGGCTGGCGCGCCTGCTGCTCGACGAATGGGCCGCCTGCGTGGCCGTGCTGCTGCTGATGCTGACCGGCGCCTGGAGCGGCGCACTGTTCACGCATACCAAGGACATTCCGTTCGCCGCCAGCATGGCCTGGGCGACCTGGTACACGACGCGGGTCGTGCTGCAGCTGCCGGCGCCGCCGCTGGCCACCGTGCTCAAGCTGGGGGCGGCCATCGGCTGCGCCTTCGGCCTGCGCGTCGGCGCGGTGTTCTCGGTGATGACGCTCGGCCTGACCGTGCTGGCGATCAGCGCCACGGCCACCGGCGACTGGCGCGCGAAGACAGCGCATCTGCTGCGTTCGCTGCGCGCGCTGCTGCCGGCGGTGCCGGTGGCGGTCGCGCTGATGGCGCTGTTCTGGCCGTGGTCGATGCAGGCGCCGGGCAATCTGTTCAAGGCACTGACCACCTTCTCGCATTTCACCTTCCAGCTGTACACGGTGCTCGATGGCGAAGTCATGAAGATCGGCGACGTGCCGCGCAGCTATCTGCCGACCTATCTGGCGGTACGCATGCCCGAGCTGACGCTGGCCGGGCTGGCGCTCGCCCTGCCGGCCGCCATCGGGTCGCTGCGGCACCGCCCGGGCGCATGGCGACGTTGGCTGCCGGTGGTGCTGGCTGCCTCACTGCCCATCCTGCTGGCGGTGGCGACCCGGCCCTCGCTGTACAACGGCATCCGTCACTTCACGTTCCTGCTGCCGCCGCTGGCGGTGATCGCGGCCGGCGGCCTGCATGCCGGCTGGCAGGTGGTGCGCCAGCGGCGCATCCGGGCACTCTGCTTCGCCGCTCTGTGCCTGCTCGGCGTCGCGGCGCCTCTGGCGGCGATGACGCGGCTGGCGCCCTATCACTACCTGAACTACAACCTGTTCGGCGGCGGCTTCGCAGGTGCGGCGGCCGGACGCTGGGAAACCGACTACTGGTCGGACGGCGTGCGCGAAGCGACCAGCCAGCTGAATGCCTACCTCGCGACCGAAGCGCATCCGGCAGAACCCTGGCAGGTCGCGGTCTGCGCCGAATCGGTGCAGGCCGGCGCCTGGCTGGGCCCCGACTTCATCGTCACCCGCGACTGGGTGCGCGCGGATTTCTTCATATCGACCACGCACATGGCCTGCGACGAGGTGCTGCGCGGCAAGGTCATCGGACAGGTGATGCGCGCCGGCAGCGCGCTGACCATCGTCAAGGACCGGCGCACGGTACCGCCCGAACAGCGCAGACCGCTGCGCTAGACTCGAACACCTTCCCGGATGCTGCCCACATGAGCGCCGCCGCCCCGCCGATCGCCCGCCACTTCCGCCAGATACTGATCTGGCCGCTGCGCCTGATGCCGCTGCGCAGCGGCGACCAGATACAGCGCCACCCGGAAGCGCTGGCGGCGATCAGGGAAAACAATCCGTGGCGCGAACAGCGCGACGAATTCACCGGCTCGCCGGCCGACTTTCACGAGCGCCACTACCGCGAATTCGTCACCTTCCTGCCGCACGTGCAGCGCTTCCTGTACGGACAGGGCCGCTCCAGTTCGAGCCAGCGCGGCTACGGCGAATCGCCGATCCGCGTGTTCCGTCGGCACGACATCGCACGCGTGCGGCTGGGCTGCGAGGATGGCACGGTGCTGGACCTGCAGGTGCAACACATCGACCTGTACTTCTTCTATGACGTCGACGTGGTCATCCTGGCGATGGAAGTCCATGCCGACGACCTGCCGCTGCCGCGCGTACAGGAACTGATGTTCCGCTTCGGCCGCGCCTTCCCCGCGAAGTGGCGCGACGACGGCCGCGCGGCACAGTGCATGGCCAGCGTGCAGTGGATAGGCCATGACGGCGCGGTACTGGCCGAATCGGACTATGCCGACCGCGACGCCTACCTGCGTCACGCCTGGGAACACAGGGCCTCGCGCATCGGACGGCACTGGGAGTACCTGCTGCATCCGATGGTGCCGCACCATTCGGAGGCGGTCGGCAGCATCCGCTACCGCCAGCTCGAATACCACCGGCTGCCGAAGATGACCTTCCTGTCCTTCGACGACCCGTTCGCGTTGTCGCGCGAGGACTTCATCCGGCTCGGCCAGGCGACGCAACCGGACAACGGCCAGCCGTTGCCCTATTCGGACGAGGTGATGGCCGAGTTCGAGCGCGCCTCCTGCTACGACCGCTTCTGGGGGCCGTCCCGTCGCAGCGACAACGCCAGCACGCGCGTCGTGTGCACCGGTCCGTCGATGGTGATGGTGGGCCGGCACGGACTCAGCGGTTATTCCGACCTGCAGAACGGCCTGCTGGCGGAATTCCGCCATCAGTACTTCCTGATTGGCCTGATCGCGCACTTCCACCGCGCATCGCTGCTGATGATGATGGACCGGCTGGTGGTCGCAGTCAGCCTGCTCGACGCCGACGACGTCGATTCGCGCCGCCGCTTCAAGCGCGGCATCCGCCAGACGATGGAAATCTTCCTGCGCTTCAACCACCGCTACTGGTTCGGCGAAGTGTCGAAACAGTCGATGGCCAAGGACCTGTTCGACATGTGGAGCCGCAACCTCGGCAACGAGACGCTGTACAACGAACTGCGCGCCGAAGTGCTGGACATGGACAACTACCTCGAAGCGGACGACAGCCGGCGCCAGAACGAGACGCTGCTGCGGCTGACCGTGGTGACCATCTTCGGCCTGATCGGCACCATCGTCACCGGCTTCTTAGGCATGAACATCTTCGATGGTCCGCCCGCCACGCTGGCCGGCAAGATCGGCGCGGTGCTGGCAGTCGCCGCGCCGACCCTGCTGATCACCTTCTACACGTTGAAGAAATCGAGTGCCTTGTCCGAGTTCTTCGACGCGGTATCGGATGACACGCTGACCCGGCGCCAGAAGCTCAAGGCCTTCGCGCGCATCTGGCGCGGCAGGCCCGGCGGTCAGCGCCGGCGCGACGACGCCCATGGCAGTCCGCGCAGCCGGGGCTGACGCCGCGGCGTCGAAAAAATTTACAGCCGACACCCTTTCGAACCCGGCTCCGCGTGCAAACCGCGGCCGCACGCCATGAAGAAAAAATGGCACTTTTATTGCTAGATTGTTGCGCCAGCACAATTTACCGAGGTACGAAATGAAAACGATCCTTCTTGCAGCAGTCTGCGCCCTTGGCGCGATGACCCTGCCGGCCGCCGCATCGGTCGAAACCGTCAATTTCACCGAGTACTCGCTGAGCTACGAGAACTCGAGCGCACTGGGTGGCCTGGCGTTCACTTCCGGCGGCAGCGGTGGTTCGCTCGGATTCGGCTGGAACATTCCGGATACCGTCGAGGCGTCCGATGCAACCCTTACATTCACCCTTCCGTCGTTCACGCTGACGGCCGCGCCGGGCTACCTGCTGAAGGGTACGCTCAGCGGATTCTTCGGCAACCTGTCGTTTGCCGAAGGCTTCGGTGGCACGAGCAGCGCGTCGATCGCAGGCAGCGTATCCATCGATGGCGGCGCAGCCATGGCGGTCGGCGGTGCGCTCAACCGCACCCTGATCACCAACAAGCCGGCAATCCGGACCGGTTACTACGGCCTGAGCGCTGACCTGTCCTACGGCACCTTCTCGACGCTGTCAGTCAGCGGCTTGACGCTGACGCTGAGCGCCAACGAGGCCGCCTCGGTCTACAGCGCCAACCAGGGCAAGCTTGAGGTCGGTTTCTTCGCAATTCCGGTACCGGAACCGGAAAGCTACGCAATGCTGCTGGCAGGTCTCGGAGTGGTGTCGATGATCGCGCGCCGCCGTCTGTCGCGCTGACCCGGCGGATTTTCACGATCGCATCCCGGACGAGTTATCGCCGCCTCCCACTCCATCCCCTGAAGGATTTGCATGTCAAAGCGTGTCGTTACGGCCGCACTCGTACTTGGCCTTGCCAGCTTGTCCGGGACTGCATCCGCGGCCACGGTTTTTTCGGACAACTTCGAAGATGGGGATGTATCGGACTGGAGCGTCTCGCACAGCGCCAACATTTCCGTTCCTGTGCTCGCAATACGGACTGATTCGGTTCATGCAGGGGTGGGGGCACTGTGGACCTACTTCGATGCACCAAGTGGCGGAACCGGCGCCGGCTATGTGCGCGCCTCACACGATTTCACGGCCGCAGCGGGCGCCACCGACTTCGTACTGGATCTGTGGGCTCGCAGTTCGCCATGCCAGGGTTGCACCATGTTTTACGACGTGCTGCTTGACGGCCAGCAGTTAACTCATGACGCAAGCGCACAATCGAGTTTCATGGGACGAACGTTTTCGCTGGGTACTCTGGCTACCGGCAAGCACACATTGACCTTGGGTATGTACACCACCGGGGCAAGCAGTGGCCGGTTCAATGCAACGTTTGACGACATCGTCATTTCAGCGAACATCGCTGCCGTGCCGGAACCCGAAAGCTACTCAATGCTGCTGGCCGGTCTGTGTGTGGTGACGACGCTCGCGCGCCGCCGACTGCTGCGCTGACCGCTTGCGTCCGCCCTGCGCGGACAGGCTTGGAAAAGGACCGGCATGACCGGTCCTTTTCCTTTTTGCAGCGGTATCTTCCAGTCATGTCCACCGCTGTCAGGCCACACGTCGGGGCACGCCCACGGTTGTCATGAAAACTTCATTTTTTTCCCGCTCAGACCACATCGACCGCTGCCGATAAGGGCGTATCGAATACCGGAACGCGAGCGTGGCCACTCTTCCCTCTCTTTTCACTCCAGCGGCGCGCCTGTTCAGCCGACTGGACTTTCGTGGCAAGTTCCTCGCGATCGGCGGCATCGGCACCGCACTTGCACTGACGCTGGCAGCCAGCCTGATCCGGATCGAATACGCCGATGTCGTGCTTACTCGAAACGAGTTGGCCGGTGTTGCACTCGAAGCCCGCACGGGAGAACTGCTCGCCGCGAGCCAGCGCTGGCGACAGGCTCTGCTGACCGGCGCCAATGCGCAGGCCGAAGCATTGGAGGTCGACAGCACACTGGCATCGCTGCAGAAGGCAGCCGCTGATGGCGGGCCAACTGTGCCCGCTGCCCTGGACGCTGTCGTTCAGGGCTGGGCCGAACTGCGTCCGGCACAGGCCACCGGCAGTCTGCGGGCGCGGCAGAAGCTGCTTGACCGGGTCAACGCCTGGATGTCGACGCAGATCGATTACCTCGGACGGGTCGGAGAACACAGCCATCTGCTGTTCGACCCGGAACTGACGACGCATTTCATGATGGATGGCGCGATCTACCGTTTGCCGGCATTGACCGAGCAGCTCGCGCAGATCGCGCTGATCGGTGGCCAGGGCGTCGCGGACGGCAGCCTCACCGACAAGGCCAGAGTCAGCCTTATCACCTCCTTCGCAAGCGCACAAACACATGCAGCCGCACTGGATTCCGGCCTGCGCCAGGCGCTGCAGGGCGAACCGGCCGCCCTGCAGGCCATGACCCCGATGCTCGACGCCCTCACGCGCGGACAGGCTGACGCGCAGACCATGGTGCTCGGACTGGTAATGAACAACACGCACTACACGCAAAATGAATTCGACACGGCGATCGTGGCTCCGCTGCAGGCGGGTCTCGCTCTGGCACCTGCACTGCGCGGCGCTCTGACGAAAACACTGCAGCGGCGACTGCACGCGGCAAGGATGCGCATCGCGCTCATCGGCGGTCTGGTGACCGGCTTGCTGGCGCTGTCGCTCTATGCCGGTACCGCCATCTATCTGCTGATGCACCGGGATCTGGCATCGATCCGCACGATGGCCGATGCGCTGTCGGGAGGCGACCTGCGGGTGCGCGCCCGACTGTCGGGCAAGGATGAAATCACGCAGCTCGGCAGGCTGCTCGATTCGGTGGCCGATTCGCTGCAGACGCTGATCCGAAGCCTGGTCGACGGCAGCAGCAAGCTGACCTCGGCCGCCGCGACCTGCGCGCAGGTGTCTGCGGAAGTGGCCCGCTGCGCCGGGCAGCAACTCGACAGCAACGAGGCGGCGCTGGGATCGATGCAAGCGCTGGCGGATGGCGTGCGGACGATGTCGGCAAGCGCCTGCCAGACCTACCGCCTGGCCGACGAAGCCGGCGACTCCTCACGCGAGGGCATGACCGTGATCAGCAGCGTAGCCGACGAAATCGCGCACATCTCAGAGGCGGTGAAACAGGCAGGGGCGAGCATGGACAGGCTCGTGTCCGCGGCAAGCGACGTTGACCGGCTCGTCGTCGTGATCGGCGAAGTCGCGGATCAGACCAATCTGCTGGCACTGAACGCAGCCATCGAGGCCGCCCGCGCGGGCGAACACGGCCGTGGCTTCGCCGTCGTCGCCGACGAAGTGCGCGGGCTGGCGGAGCGCACGAGCGCATCCACCCGTCAGATCACCGATCTGGTAGCCCGCATTCAGTCGCTCGGCGAAGAGGCCACCCACGCCATGTCGGTGACAACCGAACGCACGAAACGCGGCGTGGATTTCAGCCGCGGCGCGGCTGACGTGATGACGCGCATCGAGGGCGCCGCGCGGGAATCCCTGCAGTCGATGCAGATCATCGACGCCGAACTGACGCAACAGGGCAACAGCGCCGGACAGGTCGTCGAGCGCATACAGACGATGTCCGGCCTTGCCCGTTCGAATGCGGACACCGCGGCAACGCTGACGCGCGAGGCGGCAGCGCTGTCGAACCTGGCCGACGAACTGCAGGCATGCGCCATGCATTTCCGGGTCTAGGCAGGACGCCGCCTCCGTCCTTCAGTCCGCCTCGCCGCTCTCCGGCGGCGCCACCGGCATCTCGGGCAGCGGTGCCTCGGCCGCCGGAGGCGCGTCGGGCGGCAGTTCGGCCTCGGCGATCTCTTCGTCCAGTTCTTCGTCCGACACGGCGGCGGCGCCGGTCAGCGCCGCCAGATCGCCGACGTAACGCGCACGTGCGTCGTTGTCGAGCAGGCTGATCTGTTCGATCTCGACCTCGACGCGCGTGCGCGGATCGTGCGGCGTCAGGCTGGGGCAACGCAGTACCAGCGGAATGTTCTCCAGCCGCACCAGCGATTCGCGCAGCACGATGGCCGGCCACACCGCATTGCCATCCCGCGCCTGCTGACGCAGCCAGCGCAGGCACCAGTAGCGCTCCATGCCGCGCTGGAAGTCGGCGTAGGCCGCGTATACCAGCTCGAAGTCGCGCAGCGCCGACAGCAGCGCCTCGGACTTCGGCGGGAACACAGGCGGCTCGCCACGCAGCAGAGAAATCATCTGCCACTGGTTGACCAGGTCGACGTAGCGGCGCAGCGGCGAGGTTGACCAGGCGTAACAATCGACACCCAGCCCCTCGTGCGGCGCGGCCACCGTGGTCATGCGCACCTTGCCGGCGCCCTGCGCCCGGTACAGCGCCGGTATGCCAGCATCGCGCAGATCGCCGCCCCAGGTATTGTTGGCGACGATCATCAGCTCGGCCACCAGCTTGTCGAGCGGACTGCCGCGCGCGCGACGCTGGATGTCCACACGGCCTTCGCCGTCTTCGGTCGTGGCCGCCCAGTCGACATAGAAATTGAAATCCATCTGCCCGGAATTGGCCGACGGTTTGCCGCGCCCCGCTTCCAGCACTTCGGCCAGGCGCCACAGCAGCAGCAGTTCGTCGCGCCATTCGAATTCCGGCAGATCTCCGGCAGCGATCGTGTCCTCGTTGAACAGCGGTTCGATCTCGTGGTGGCGCAGGTTGGCGGCGACCGCCACGCGCTCGATGCGGCTTTCCTTGGCGGTGACGCGCAGATCGGTCTCGACGTCGAGATAGAGCGACAGCGCGGGACATTCGCGGCCGGCCAGCAGCGTGTAGGTCTCGACCGCCTCATCCGGCAGCATCGTGATCTTGCGGCCGGGAAAGTAGACCGTCGACAGCCGGCTGCGCGCGATGTCGCCCAGCGCAGTGCCCGGCTGGATGCCCAGCGAAGGCGCGGCGATGTGGATGCCGATGCGCCAGCCGCCGCCGTCCTTCGGCCGCACCGAGAAGGCGTCGTCGATTTCGGTCGTGGTCGCGTCGTCGATCGAGAAGGCGCGCACGCCGGCATCCGGCAGTTCGCCGGCCGGCGGCACCTCGTGCGTCGGGAAGTCGGTGCCACGCGGGAAGTATTCGAACAGGAAGCGGCCGAGGTGATAGTCATGGCTGGAGGCGAAGGCCCCGGCCCGCGCCATCAACGCCACAACCGACAGGCCGGACGCACTGGCGGCGGCCTCGACCGCCTTGGTTTCGAGCCGGTTGCGATCCGGCTTGTACAGTATCTGGGCACAGCAGGCCGCGATCTCCGGCGGCGTGCGTCCGTCCAGCAGTTCAGCCATCCAGGCGTCGACCTGCTGCTGCAGCAGGCGCTTCTTCTCCTGCCCGGCCAGTGCCGCCTTCAGGATGTCCGGCGGCGCCTTGCGGAAACGCCCCCGGCCCTTGCGATGGAAATACACCGGCGCCGCGTGCAGGCACAGCAGAACCGCGGTCGCCTGCACCGCGTCGGGTGCAGCGCCGTGATACTCGCGCGCCAGTTCCTCGAAGGTGAATTCGTCGTCGCCACAGACTTCCCACAGGAAGGGCGCATCGAGCTCGGCTGCCTGCGCCTCGGCACCGGCGATCAGCGCCGACGCATCCGGACTGGCAAAGCGCAGCAGCACGTTGGCTGCCTTGACCTTGGATCGCTTGCCGCTGGGCAGTTCGACCTGCAGCGACGCGACGCTGTCGGCGAGCACGGAGCCGGCACGGAAGTGGCCGTCCTCCTCGAAAAGAACGTTCATGAAGCGGGTACGGGAAAACTTGGCCTGCGATTATCACGGATAAGCGCCCCGGCCGTGTCGCATTGCGTCAAAAAGCAGTCGGACCGACACAAGGGACGGCTACAATCGCCTGCCAGCCCGCCGACCGGCGAGCCCTCCTTCCAGTCAGATCCGTGGCCGACGCAGACGAAATCCTGCCCCAGAACGCGATGCAGCGTCGCCTGCAAGAGGTGAGGACGCTGCTCGACCGTCAGAAGCGTGTCGAAAGCCTGGTGCACCGCCAGGAAATGCCGCGCCACGACCTGGTGGAAACGCTGATCGCGAAGCAGCACCACAGCGAGCTGAGCAAGAAGCTCGACGCGATGCACCCGGCGGACATCGCCTACATCCTGGAAGCGCTGCCACCGGACGATCGCCTGCTGGTGTGGGATCTGGTGCGCGCCGATCGCGACGGCGAAATCCTGCTCGAAGTGTCCGATGCGGTCCGCGAATCGCTGATCGAGTCGATGGAGCCGAAGGAACTGGTGGCCGCGGTCGAGCAGCTCGACGCGGACGAACTGGCCGACCTCGCGCCCGACCTGCCGAGCGAGGTGATGCAGGACGTGTTCAGCGCGCTGGACAACGAGGAGCGCGAGCAGCTGCGCGCCGCGATGTCCTATCCGGAAGATGCGGTCGGCGCGCTGATGGATTTCGACATGGTCACGGTGCGCGAGGACGTGACGCTCGAGGTCGTGCTGCGCTACCTGCGGCTGTTCGACGAGCTGCCGGACCATACCGACCAGATCTTCGTGGTCGACCGCGAACAGAAACTGCGCGGCGTACTGTCGCTGAACACGCTGCTGCTCAACGACGTCGATGTCCAGGTGGCCAGCGTGATGCGCGAGCATCCGCTGGTATTGCACGCGTCCGACAGCGCCGAATCAGCCGCCCAGGCCTTCGAGCGCTACGATCTGGTGTCGGCGCCGGTGATCGATCACCACGATCAGATGATCGGCCGGCTGACGGTTAACGTCGTGATGGACTTCATCCGCGAGCAATCGGAAGAAGACCTGCTGGCCCAGGCCGGTCTGCGCGAAGAAGAAGACATCTTCGCGCCCATCATCGATTCGGTGAAGAACCGCTGGTCGTGGCTGGCGATCAATCTGGTGACCGCCTTCTTCGCGTCCCGCGTGATCGGTGCCTTCGAAGGATCGATCGAAAAGCTGGTGGCGCTGGCCGCGCTGATGCCCATCGTCGCCGGCATCGGCGGCAACTCCGGCAACCAGACGATCACGATGATCGTGCGCGCGATCGCACTCGGCCAGTTGCAGCCCGACGCCGCACGTCTGCTCTACCGCAAGGAAATGGGCGTGGCGCTGATCAACGGCGTGGTCTGGGGTGGCCTGCTCGGCCTGCTTGCCTGGTGGCTGTACAAATCCTGGGCACTGGGCGTCGTCATGACTGCGGCGATGACGCTGAACCTGCTGCTGGCGGCCTTTGTCGGCGTGTCGGTACCGATGCTGATGGCACGTTTCGGCCGCGATCCGGCGGTCGGCAGTTCGGTTCTGATCACTGCCGTCACCGACTCGGGCGGCTTCTTCATCTTCCTGGGGCTGGCCACCCTGTTCCTGCTCTGAGCGCGGCCCCGTGCACACCGTCCGGAAAGTGCTCACCGCCGCCCTGATGATCGTGGCAGGCAGTGTCGGCGCCCAGGACAGGGTGCTGACCGTAACCTGCGCTGAAGCTGGCGCGCTGGAACTGCCGGTACCGGCCGGCTGGTCGGCACAGGAGAACCGGCACGACCGGCGCATGCCGGCAACGCTGACGCTGTCGGCGCCTGACGGGCAGTCGCAGTGGGTGGTGACGGCGGTGTGGAAGGCTGCCGAGCGCAAGCCGCCAGCCACGCTCGACGAAATCCGTAGCCGCGTGCTGCGCACGGCCGAAACGGTCGGGGTGTTCCGTGCGATGCTGAAACCGCTGCCGGCCGCCGCACCGACCGGCTACTACTTCGATGCCGGACCGGGCATCACGCCCGAACCCTACACCGCATTGCGGCAGGGCATGCTGAAGGTCGGCGAACTGACGGTGAGCTTCACCGCAATGAGCACGCCCGGCCATGTGGCCGATCTGGACAGCGCAGTCGAACATCTGGGCCGGGCACGACACCTGCCCTGACCCGCCGGCCGCGCATCACGCAAGCCACAGCTTCCACAGCATGCGTCCTGCCAGCCCGATCAGCAGCACCGAAAACAGCCGCTTGAGCATGGGCACCGGCAGTCGGTGCGCCGCACGCGCACCCATCGGCGTCGTGAACAGGCTGGCGGCAACGATGGCGACCAGCGCCGGCAAATGCACGTAGCCGAGCGCCTGCGAAGGCAGGTTCGCGATGTCCCAGCCATTGATGATGTAACCCGCAGTACCGCCGAGCGCAATCGGCAGGCCGAGCGCCGCCGAAGTCCCGATGGCGTGGCGCATGTCCCGGTTGCACCAGGTCAGGAAGGGCACGGTCAGCGCACCGCCGCCGATGGCGACCAGCGCCGACACCAGGCCGATGCCGCCCCCCACGCCGACCAGACCGGCTGGCCCCGGCAGCTGGCGCGCCGGCTTCGGCTTGATGCCGATCAGCATGTTGAGCGCAACGTAGCCGATGAACACGGCGAAGAACAGAGACAGCGTCTGCGTCGAGACCTGGCGCGCGATGAAGGTACCGACCGCGGTACCGGCCAGCACGCCTGGCGTCATCGTGCGGACCACTGCCCAGTCGACCGCACCGTGCGCATGATGGGTACGCAGGCTGATAGCGGCCGACACGACGATGGCGGCCATCGAGGTGCCGAGCGCCAGATGCAGGATGTGGTCGGGCGTCACGTGCTGTTGCTCGAACAGCATGACCAGTATCGGCACCAGCAGCGCACCACCGCCGATACCCAGCATGCCGGCGAAAAACCCGACCACGGTGCCGAGAACCAGGCAGGCGAGTACGAATTCGGTATCGGGGAAAAACATCGTGTTGCGCCGCAAAAACCGTATCAGAACACAGTGCGAGGCCACCCCGCAAAAGTGACGTTGCACAAACGCAAACGCCGGCGTTCAGCCGGCAATGACCGGATCGGTGCCGGCAGCGGCGGCAAACGCACACATCGTCGCGACAACTGCACTTGGGCATCTGCAGGACCGGTGACCGCACCAGTCGCGGCAACGGCGACTTTCCGTACAGCCCGGATCAGGCGACAGCAGAAACTGCCGAACTTGGTGGGACCCCCGCGCATGTCGCTAGGCCGGCATCCTGAACCGAGGGTTCAGAGCGGCCGCGTTCCTGCCGCATCAGGCACACCCGCAAGGGGTGCGCACAACAGCGGCGTCGATGGTTCGCAACCTCATGCCAATGAGACATTGGTTCAAGGAATCTATGACCTTCGCAAACACCGCAGGGGATTGAGGCACAAGGCCGTTGGCCTTGCAGCAACCGGCAGCTAGAAGAGCTTTTCCTGAGCGGAGAGCGCCTCGTCGATGCGCGACTGCATGGAATTTATTCTACGCCGCAGGGGCACCAAATCAACACCGCCGGTCGCCTGCATCTGAAAAATTTCGTGCGCCAGATTGAGTGCGCACATCACGGCCAGCCGCTCGCCCGAGGCGCGCGTCGTCTCGGCCAGATCACGCATGCGCCGCTCGACCAGTTCGACCGATGCATTCAACGCATCGCGCTCGCCCTCGCGGCATTGGACGCGGTACTCGCGGCCGAGAATCGTGATTTCAGTGTATTCGGGTTCGCGGCTCATTCCTGGGGCAACCTTTCGAGCAGACCGCGTACCTTGTCGCGGGCGGCGCTCACCTTGTCGCCCAGCACCTTGTTTTCGCCTTCGAGTGCCGCGACGCGATTGCGCAGCACGATGTTTTCGTCATGCAGCAAGCGAAAACGTCCGAGCAGGATGTCGAGCCTGTCGTTGAGTTGGTTGATGTCGTGATCCATCGCCGAACTATAGGTGCCCGCCCGGCGCGCGGTCAACATGACTACCCTGCCCGGGGACGTACAATTCCGGGCCCACGGTATCCACGAATCGCCGAATGCGCGAACTGATCATAGGCGGCGCCCGCAGCGGCAAGAGCGCTCATGCGGAAGCGCTCGCCACCGACAGCGGACTGGAAGTGCTCATGGTCGTCACCGCGCACGCCGGTGACGACGAAATGGCGGCGCGCATCGCACGCCACCGCGCCGCACGGCCTGCGCACTGGAAAGTGGTCGAAGCACCGCTGGATCTGGCGGGCGCACTGCGCGCGCATGCGGCCCCCGGACGCTTCATCGTGGTCGACTGCCTGACGTTGTGGCTGTCCAACCTGCTGCTTGCGCTGGACGAATCAGCGGTCGACGCACTGCCGGACGACTTCATCCGCGGACGCGCCGATCTGCTCGCCACCCTGCCCGAACTGCCCGGACGGATCACGCTGGTATCGAACGAAGTCGGCTGGGGTGTCGTGCCGATGGGCCGTCTCTCGCGCGTATTCGTCGACGAGGCGGGACGCTTGAACCAGGCCGTCGCGCGCACCTGCGAACGGGTCACGCTGGTCGCCGCCGGCCTGCCGCTGCCGCTCAAGCGCGATGCCTGAACGCATTC
>DATCUL010000047.1:0-9994 GCA_036567405.1 Methyloversatilis sp.
CAGGTCGGGAATCCAGTTCGCGGTGTTCATGTCGTGCGTGCGGCGGCGGTCGTCGCCGGTGTTCTTGCGCAGGTCGAGGAATTCCTCGATGTCGAGGTGCCAGCTTTCGAGGTAGGCGCACACCGCGCCCTTGCGCTTGCCACCCTGATTGACGGCCACTGCGGTGTCATTGACCACCTTCAGGAAGGGCACGACACCCTGGCTCTTGCCGTTGGTGCCCTTGATGTGGCTGCCGAGCGCGCGGACCGGCGTCCAGTCGTTGCCCAGGCCACCGGCGAACTTGGCCAGCAGCGCGTTTTCCTTGATCGCCTCGAAGATGCCGTCGAGCTCGTCGGCCACCGTGGTCAGGTAGCACGACGACAGCTGCGGCCGCAGCGTGGCGCTGTTGAACAGCGTCGGCGTCGAACTCATGAAGTCGAAGCTGGCCAGCAGCTGGTAGAACTCGATCGCGCGCTCTTCGCGGTTGATCTCGTTCATCGCCAGGCCCATGGCCACGCGCATGAAGAAGATCTGCGGCAGTTCTATGCGGCGGTCGCGGATGTGCAGGAAGTAGCGGTCGTACAGCGTCTGCAGGCCGAGGTAGTTGAAGCGCAGGTCGTTGCGATGATCGAGCGCGGCACCGATGCGGGCGAGGTCGAACTGCGCCAGCTTCGGGTCCAGCAGTTCGGCTTCGATGCCCAGCTTGATGTAGCGCGGGAAGTAGTCGGCGTAGGCGGTGGCCATCGCGCCCTGCGAGGTTTCCTCGCCCAGCACTTCGTTGCGGATCGTGTGCAGCAGCAGGCGCGCGGTCACGTAGCCGTAGGCCGGGTCCTGCTCGATCAGCGAACGCGCGGCCAGGATGGCCGACTTGCGCACTTCCTCGACCGGCACGCCGTCATACAGATTGGTCAGCGTGGCGTCGAAGATGGTGGCGACCGACACCACGTCGCCCAGGCCTTCGCAGCTGTCCTGGATAAGCGTGCGCAGCGCAGCGTGATCGAGCGGCATGCGGCGCTCGCCATCGACCACGTGCAGCACCGGCTGCTCGGCCGACGCGGCGACCGACTGCTGCTTCTGCGCACGTTCGGCGGCGCGCTTTTCGCGGTAGAGCACGTAGGCGCGCGCCACGTCGTGTTCGGCCGAGCGCATCAGCGCCAGTTCGACCTGGTCCTGGATGTCTTCGATGTGAAAGGTGCCGCCATGCGGCAGGCGACGTACCAGCGCACCGACCACGGCCGACGTCAGTGCCGCCACCTGCTCGCGCACGCGCGCCGACGCCGCACCCTGCCCGCCGTTGACCGCGAGGAAGGCCTTGGTCATGGCAATCGAGATCTTCGCCGGTTCGAAAGCAACCACTGCACCGTTGCGACGGATGATCTTGTAGTCGGCGTGCAGCGATGAGGTCGCGCCCGACTCGTCGATCGCCAGCTGATCGGCGGTGGAGGACAGCGAGCGGTTGCTGGCGTGTTCGGCGGTCAATTGCATGCGGACGTCTCCCTGAGTAGCCGCCGCGGGCGCGACGGAGTAACGGTTTTTTGATGGGACTTTTGCCAACTGACCACTATATGTAGTGGTTGAAGCGCGAGGAGCTACTAATTCTAGTGATCCGAACCAGCGCCCGCAAGCGCGATTTTTCTGCTAGGCAGCACTGCCGGCACCCGCAAACATCCGTTCCGATGCACGGAATCGGCGCCGGACAAAGGCGGGCGGAGAGGAATCCGGCGCAAACGCCGGCACGGCGGGAATCAGTCGGGGCGGACGACGCCGGGCAAGCGTTTCCAGTCGAAGCAGACGCCCGGATCGACCTTCCTTCCGGGCGCGATATCCGAATGACCTACCACCCCGGCGACCGGGTGACGCTGCGCGAGCGCCTCGATCAGCGCCTGCACGCAGCGATACTGGGCGTCTTCGAACGGCAGGACGTTGCATCCTTCCAGTTCGATGCCGACCGAAAAGTCGTTGCAGCGGCTGCGGCCGTTCCAGCTCGATACGCCGGCATGCCAGGCACGGCGCGTGGTCGGCACGAACTGCAGCAGTTCGCCGTCGCGCCGCACCAGGAAGTGCGCCGACACGCGCAAGGGTGCGACGTCGACAAAGTACGGATGCGCCGAGGGGTCGAGCGCATTCAGGAACAGCTGCTCTATCCACGGTCCGCCGAACTCGCCCGGCGGCAGGCTGATGCTGTGCAGCACCACCAGCGAGACCGGCACGCCGTCGGGGCGTTCGTCGCAGTTCGGCGATTCGACGCGCCGCGCGCCGGCGCACCAGCCCTGCGCGTCGATCGCGAACGGGAGCGGAGGAAGATCAGTCATTCAGGCCGAGCCGCTGCAGGCGGTAGCGCAGCGACCGGAAGGTGACGCCGAGCAGCCGCGCGGCGGCCGTCCGGTTGTAGCGGGTCTTCTGCAGTGCATCCTCGATCGCGGCGCGCTCCATGCGGTCGAGATAGTCCTGCAGCGGCAGCTGCCCGGCCTGCACCGCCACAGCATCGTCGGCCGCCGGCAGCAGTCCGAGGTCGGCCTCGTCGATCTGCGTGCCGGAACTCAGCGCGTAGGCACGCTCGAGCAGGTTTTCCAGCTCGCGCACATTGCCCGGGAAGGGGTAGGCGCACAGCGCGTCGAGCGCCGCCCGGGTCAGCGCCGGATGGGTACCGTCGGCGGCCGCGATGCGGTCGAGCAGGGTCTGGGCAAGCAGCGGAATGGATTCACGGCACTCGCGCAGACTGGGCATGCGCAGTTCGAGCACGTTGAGCCGGTAGAACAGGTCCTGCCGAAAGCGCCCTTCGTCGACCATCTGTCGCAGATTGCGGTGGGTGGCGCTGATCAGGCGGATGTCGGTGGCTTCCTCGGTGCGCGCCCCGACCCGGCGCACCGATTTTTCCTGTATGGCACGCAGCAGCTTCACCTGCATCGACAGCGGCAGGTCGCCCACCTCGTCGAGGAACAGCGTGCCGCCGGAGGCGGCCTGGAAATGCCCTTCGCGGTCGGCGTCGGCACCGGTAAAGGCGCCCTTCACGTAGCCGAAGAATTCGGACTCGACAAGGTTTTCCGGGATGGCGCCGCAATTGACCGCGACGAACGGCCCGCTGCGGCGGGCGCCGGTTTCGTGGATCAGCCGGGCAGCGCGTTCCTTGCCACTGCCCGATTCACCCTGGATATGCACCGGCGCGCTACTGCGCGCCAGCTTGACGATCATGTCGCGCACCTGCACCAGTGCCGGCGCGTCGCCGACCAGCGCGTCGTCGCCGCCGGCCGGTGCTCCGGCGCTGCGCGCCGGCAGGTCGAGCGCGGAGCGCACCAGCGCGCGCAGTTGCTCGATCGACACCGGCTTGGCCAGATAGTCGAAGGCGCCCGCCTTCAGCGCGGCCACCGCGTTGTCCATGCTGCCGTAGGCGGTGATGACGGCCACCGGCAGATCGCGATGGTGCTCGGCGATGTGGCGCACCAGATCCATGCCCTCGCCGTCGGGCAGACGCATATCGGTCAGGCACAGCGCGAAGCGCTGGTTCGCGAGCAGTTCGCGCGCCTGCCCGAGATTGCCGGCGAGCGAGGCACGCAGGCCCATGCGCGCAAGCGACATGTCCAGCAGTTCGCGCAGGTCGTCTTCGTCATCGACGACCAGCACCTTCAGCTCACGTTCCGATCTCCGACGTTCCATTCGCCATCCCAGCTTCTGTTCATGCCGCGCAGGCGGAAGTGCGCCCCGGGCGAATTATCCACGAAGTCCAGCGTCGCCCCGTTGGCGTCGCTCAGCTCGCGCGCGATGTAGAGCCCGAGTCCGGTGCCCCGGCTGTGCGTCGTGAAGAAGGGCTCGAAAAGATGTGCGCGCGTGGCCATGTCAATACCGGGTCCGTCATCGACGATGTCGAGGACGCTGGCGTCATCGCCCGACCGCACGATCAGCCGGACCGCCTCGGCCCCCGGCCCGGCGTAGCGCAGCGCGTTGACGACCAGGTTCCACAGCACCTGATGCAGATGACCGCGATCGAACCAGATCATCGTGGTCGCCGGCGCGTCGATGCGCAGACGGCTGCGCACCGACGGATCACGCACGGCAAGTTCGTCGGCGAAGGTGCGCAGGCAGGCGCCGAAATCGAGCAGTTCGGGTTCGGCCCGATCGCGACGCCCGAGTTCCAGCACGTCGCTGACCAGCCGGTCCAGACGCTGGCTGTTGTCGCCGATGATGCGCGTGAGCCGCGCCTGCGTCTCGGCGCGGCGCTCTTCCTGCAGCAGTTCGGCCGCCTGGCTGATCGCCGACAGCGGATTGCGTATTTCGTGCGCCATGCTGGCGGTCAGCCGGCCGAGCGCAGCCAGCTTGATCTGGCGCGCCTGTTCGCGCAGCCGCGCCAGATCCTCGATGAACAGCAGATGCCCGCCCTGCCCGCCGGCCGGCACACAACGCACCCTGAGCGCGGCCGGTCGCGCCGGCAGATCGAGCACCAGTACGCATTCACGCTCGGGGGCGGCCATTGCGGACAGCAGGGTGTCGAGTTCGGGCGAGAAGTCGGCCAGCGTGACCGGCCTGGGCATCGGCGGATCGAGCAATCGGTGCGCCTGCGGATTGGCCTGCCTGACATGGCCGTCCGGATCGACCACCAGCACGCCGTCTTCCATGTCGCGTATCACGCGTTCGTTCAGGCGCACCTGCTCGGCCAGATCCCGGCCACGCTCGCGGGCGAGCGACTCGTTGGCGATGACCCGCCTGGCCAGCAGCCGCACTGCAATGGCGGTCGCGAAGAAACCGACACTGATGATGCCGACATGAACAAAGCTGCTGGCGTCGCCGTTCTGCGAGATCCACTGCATCGACTGTTCGAACAGCATGGCCAGACTGGCCACGGCCGCGTAGAAAACCGCCAGTTGCCCCTGGCCGACCAGCGCCGCGAACGCGAGCACGACCACATGAAGGAAAGGCAGTCCGCTGCCGGCCCCGCCGCCGGCAAAGGTCAGCACGGTCAGGAACACGATGTCTGCCAGCACGCCGAAGGTCAGACGGGTGGCCGCACTCGGCAGCAGCCGGTCGGCGCCCAGCATCACGACGATCGCGAACAGCCAGTAGGCCAGCGCCGTGCGCGAAAACAGCTCCTGACTGTAGTCGCCGAAACGCATCTGCCCCGGCAATCCGAGCACCAGCGCGAGCAGCACCGATGTCATCAGCAGGCGGTACAGACTGAAGTAGCGCAGCGAAGTCAGCCGCGACAGGCCCGGAGGCCTTTCTACCGCTTCAACGCCCGACGTTCTGGGCATTCCGGTGTTCCACACAGCAGAAGTGATCGTTGCCCGACACCAGCGCCTCGCCTTCGGGGACGCGCAGGCCGCAGTGCGCGCACTGCACGATGCGTTCGGCCGGCGCTGCGGACGGCGTCCGCGCCTGGGGGTGCCGCGGTACATCGCTGCGCGACGGCTTCTTGAACCAGATCCAGGCGAGTACCGCCAGCAGCAGGAAGAAAAGGATGCGAGACATCGTTGACCGGAAGGATTCGTCTGAACGGCGACCGCCGGAACCGTCCGGACGCGCCAAGGGAAAACAGTGCGCAAGCTTACGGCGAGGGGACGTTTTGCGCGAGCGTAGACGACTTCCGGCACCCTGCGCCGTCGTACCGGCCGACGACAAAACGCGTCACGACGCGCGGACATCGCCCACTCACCCGGAACAGCCGGCCACCCGAAGCAGGCATCCGGCCGCTTGCGGAGACGTAATTGCCGCACCTTGAAATTTAATAGCTAGCTACCTATTATAAATCATCCATCCCGAGGAGCGCACGATGAGCACGTCAAGACAGGCCAAGGAACGCGAGCTGACACGCGGCATGCTGCGGATCGCCCGCATCTACCGCAAGGAAGTCAATCGTTCGCTCGCGTCCTACGGCATCTCAGATGCCCAGGCAGTCCCGGTGCTGCACATCGCCCGTTTCGGCGGCGGCATCCGGCAGACCGTGCTGGCCGAGGAGATCGGCATCGAAGGGCCGTCGCTGGTCCGCCTGCTCGACCAGCTGTGCCTGCACGGGCTGGTCGAGCGGCATGACGACAGCCGCGACCGACGCGCCAAGACGCTGCATCTGACGGCAGCGGGCGAGGCGCTCGCAGTCCGGGTCGAAGCCGCCCTGCAGGAACTGCGCGGACGCCTGCTGGCGCCGGTCAGCGACAGCGCGCTCGACGCGACGTTGGCCACGCTGGCCACGCTCGACGCCGGGCTGATGGAGCCCGACGCGCCGTCCGGCGACGACGCCTGAGCCATGGTCCCGATCAAGCTCGCCAGCCTGCGGTTCTCGACCGCCACCTTCGCCGCGGCGATGCTCGCGCTGTATCTGGCGCTGTGCATCGATCTGCCGCGCCCCTACTGGGCCATGATCACCGTATATGTCGTGAGCCAGCCGATGGCGGCGGCCGTGCGGTCGAAGGCACTGCACCGGCTGCTCGGCACGCTGCTCGGCGCCGCCGCGGCCGTCATGCTGGTGCCACCGCTGGTCAATGCGCCGCTGCTGCTGTCGCTGGCACTGGCACTGTGGGTCGGCGGCTGCCTCGCGGTGTCGGCGCTCGACCGCTCGCCGCGCAGCTACATCGTGATGCTCGCCGGCTACACCGCCGCCATCATCGGCTTCTCCAGCGTCAACCAGCCGGCCGACGTATTCATCATGGCGGTTGCCCGCACCGAGGAGATCGTGCTGGGTATCGTGTGCGCCACGCTGGTGCACAGCCTGTTCTTTCCGCAGCCGCTCGGCGACACACTGCGCACCCGCGTCGGCAGCTGGCTTGGCGAAGCCGACCATTGGGCACTGGATATCCTGCGCGGCGAAACCGCGCCGGCGCTGGACCACGACCGCGCGCGCATGGCCGGCGCAGCCAGCGAAATCCACATGCTGGCCTCGCATCTGCCCTTCGACACCTCGCACCTGCGGGAGACGACGGCGCTGGTGCGTGCGCTGCACGACCGCATCCTGCTGCTGATACCGGTGCTGGCCAGTCTGTCCGAGCGCGTGACGGCGCTGAGCACCGAGGGTGACGGACCCGACCGCAACACGCGGCAGCTCATGGCATCGGTGGCCGACTGGATCGCCGCCGGCGCCCCCACCGCCGGCAAGGACGCGCTGCTGCGGGATCTGGCGCTACAAGGCGTGCACATGCAGGGCGCTGACTGGGACGCGCTGAGCCAGCTCAGCCTGCTGTCCCGTCTGACCGATCTCGTGCGGACGCTGCACGAAGCACATGCGCTGTTCGCTCATCTCGACGCACCCGACGCGCTGCCCTCCCCGTCGCTGGCGGGTGCGCTGACCGCCGCCGGCCAGCGCCCGCTGCACAGCGACCCCGGCCTGGCGCTGCTATCGGGTGCCGCTGCGACGATCTCCATCCTGCTGTCGTGCGCGGTGTGGATCGTGACCGGCTGGCCGGAAGGATCGGCCGCCGCCATCAACGCCGCCATCGTGTGCTGCCTGTTCGCGTCGATGGACGACCCGGCGCCGGCAATCAGACTGTTCGGCACCAGCCTGATGATCGCGGTGCCGCTGGCCGGCATCTACCTCTTCCTGCTGCTGCCCATGATCGACAGCTTCCCGATGCTGGTCATGGTGCTGGCCCCGACCATGCTGACCATCGGCCTCATCATGCTGGATCCGCGCCGCGCGCTGCCGGCATTGGTGGTGGTACTCAATTTCGCCAACGTGCTGGCCATCCAGGAACACTTCAGCGCCAATTTCGCCGGCTTCCTGAACATCAATCTGGCCCAGTTCGTCGGCCTGTTCATGGCCATCTTCGTCACCCGCAGCATGCGCTCGATGAGCGCCGGCACCAGCGCGCGCCGGCTGCTGCGCCAGACCTGGCACAATCTCGCCCGGCTCGCACGCGGCCGGGACGCGCAGGAACCTGCCGCCTTCGCCTCGCGCATGGTGGACCGGCTGGGTCTGCTGACACCGCGGCTGGCCGCCGCCAGCGACGACGATCTCGCCGGCATCGATGCGCTGCGGGAACTGCGCACCGGCATGGACCTGGTGGCACTGAAGGAACTCCAGCCCGGTCTGCCCGCCGCATCGGCCAACACCTTGAGCCGTCTGCTCGGCGCCGTGGGCGCGCACTACGCCGCGCTGTCGTCCGGCAGGCCGACGGACGACAGCGCGTTGCTGCCGCTGATCGACCAGGCCCTGCACCGCCTGGCCACCACACCCGGCAGCGCGGCCAGAGGCCTGAGCGCGCTGGTCGGCCTGCGCCGCAACCTGTTCCCGGCCGCGCCGCGCTACCAGGCCGGTCTCCCGGAGGGCGCCGCATGAGCCCGGAAATCGATCTGTTCGGCGTCTATCTGACTTCGGTGCTGGTGACCGGCACGACCGCACTGGCCATCACCCTCGGTCTGAACCGCGTACTCGCCATCCTGGGTGCCTATCGCCACGTCTGGCACCGGGCGCTGTTCGAGGCCGCTCTCTTCGTCATCGTCTGGGCTCTGGTCCTGACGCTTTCCCCGCAGGTATCGTCATGAATCCGTCACCCTTGCTGAAACAGAGGCTTTCGAAGACATTCGGCGTCGCCATCACGTTGACCGCGGTCGCCATCGCGCTTTTCGCCGGCCGGAAGATCTGGTTCCACTATCAGGAGGAACCGTGGACGCCGGACGGCCGGGTACGCGCCGACATCGTGCAGATCGCGCCCGACGTGTCCGGCATCGTCACCGGGCTCGCGGTCGCCAACGATCAGCCGGTCAGGCGCGGCCAGTTCCTGTTCCAGATCGACCGCGAGCGTTACGCCCTCGCACTGCGCGAAGCCGACGCCCAGGTGGCCGCCCGGCGCGCCGCACTCGAACAGGCACAGCGGGAAGCCGCCCGCAACCGCTCTCTGGGCGAACTGGTGGCCGAAGAAAGCCATGAACAGGGCACATCGAGGGTGGCGCTGGCTGAAGCCGCGCTGGCACAGGCCCAAATCGGGCGCGACATGGCCGCGCTGAATCTGCAGCGCACCCGCGTGGTCGCACCCGCCGACGGCTATCTTTCGGACCTCAGCCTGCGTGTCGGCAACTACGTCAGCGCCGGCAAACCGGTGATGGCGCTGATCGACGCCTCGTCGTTCCGCGTCGAGGGCTATTTCGAGGAAACGAAGCTGCGGCGGATCGCCGTCGGCCAGCCGGTGCTGGTCAGGCTGATGGGCGACGACCGGCAGATCCACGGTCACGTTTCGAGCATCGCGGCCGGCATCGAGGACCGTGATCGCACCGCGGGTGCCAGTCTGCTGCCGAACGTCAATCCGACCTTCAGCTGGGTACGGCTGGCACAGCGCGTGCCGGTGCGCGTGGCACTCGACGACACACCGTCCGGCGCCGGACTGGTCGCCGGCCGCACGGCGAGCGTGACCATCGTCCAGCCGCAGCAGACGGAGGGCCGCAGCCAATGAAGAGCCGGACACCCGACATCCGTGCACTCCCCGCCCTCTGCATGACGCTCGCGCTCGGCGCCTGCACCACGGTCGGGCCGGACTACCGCCTGCCGGACAAGGCAGCGATCAACGCACCTGCCGCGCGTGGCGCCTTTGTCGGCGCCCGCTTCACCGACCACGCAGACGGCGATCTGCCCAACCCGTGGTGGCGGCTGTATGACGATCAGCAGCTGAACCGCCTCGTGGAGGAAGCCTTCGCCGCCAACGCCGACCTGCGTGTGGCGGCCGCCAACCTGGCTCGCAGCGAGGCCATCGTGCAGGAAGCCGAAGGCGCACAGGACATCAAGGCCGGCGCGTCGGCGACCGCCGTGCGCGCACGCGAAGCGGGCGAGGCCTACATCATTCCGCACGCACTGCCGGTCGAGAACCTGGCCAACGCCGGCATCCGGCTGTCCTACCAGATCGATCTGGTAGGTGGCCTCAGGCGCGCAGCCGAAGCCGCCGAGGCCGACGCGGAAGCGAGCCGCGCGGCGCTGGATCTGGCGCGGATCAGCATCGCCGCCGACGTGACGCAGGCCTACGCCGAAGCCTGCTCGGCCGGGCACGAACTGACGGTCGCCGAACAGGCCGCCGACCTGCAGCAGAAGAATCTGGAGGCGGTGACC
>DATCUL010000048.1:0-1517 GCA_036567405.1 Methyloversatilis sp.
CCAGACCGAGCATGGCCGGCTCGTCCGGCGGTTTGCCGGTATAGGTCGAGTGATAGATCGGATCGCGACGCAGGGTGATGCGCGTGATCGTGAACACCGGGAATTCCGCCACCTCGTTGTAATAGCCGGTGTGGTCTCCGAACGGACCTTCGGGCGCGTGCTCATACCCCGACGGATGCGCCGGGTCCGGCCGCAGTTCGCCTTCCAGCACGATTTCGGCGCCCGCCGGCACCTCCAGATCGTTGCCGACGCACTTCACCAGCTCGGTGCGGCTGCCGCGCAGCAGGCCGGCGAACTGGTATTCGGACAGGGTGTCCGGCACCGGCGTCACCGCGCCCAGTATGGTGGCCGGATCGCAGCCCAGCACCACCGACACCGGGAAGGGCGTGCCGGGAAGGCGGCGCGCGTGGTCACGGAAGTCGAGCGCGCCGCCGCGGTGGGCCAGCCAGCGCATGATCACCTTGTCGCGCGCGATCACCTGCTGGCGGTAGATGCCCAGGTTCTGCCGCTTCTTGTCCGGCCCGCGCGTCACCACCAGCCCCCAGGTGATCAGCGGACCGGCGTCATCCGGCCAGCAGGTCTGCACCGGCAGGCGGCCGAGGTCGATGTCCCGGCCTTCCCAGATGACGTCCTGGCACGGCGCCGACGACACCCGCTTCGGCGCCATCGAGAACACCTGCTTGATCATCGGCAGCTTGTCCCAGGCGTCGCGCAGCCCCTTCGGCGGCTCCGGTTCCTTCAGCATCGACAGCGTGCGCCCTATGTCGCGCAGGGCTTCCGCCCAGCGATCGCCGCTGGCGCCCATGCCCAGCGCAACGCGCCCCGGCGTGCCGAACAGATTGCCCAGCACCGGCATGTCGAAGCCCGCCGCCTTCTCGAACAGGATGGCCGGCCCCTGCGCGCGCAGCACGCGGTCGCAGATTTCGGTCATTTCCAGATTCGGCGACACCGGCCGCGTCACGCGCCGCAGTTCGCCCATCGTTTCCAGCTGCGCGATGAAATCGCGCAAATCCCTGTATTTCATCCACGTCGCCCGCATGAGTCCGGAGCCGATGGTAAGCGAGAAGACGCCGGAACAAGAAAACGCGCGTACCCGCTGCAACGGCCGGACACGTCAGACACGTGGCAGACTCCGGCAACATGCCGCAGACCGGAACAGCGTGCGCTGGCGCCGTTCGCCGCCACAGCCTCCGAAAGCCCCGACATCACGCCGACACCGCCATGCACGCCTGGTACGCCGACCACTTCGTCCTGCCGCTGCCGGACACGCACCGCTTTCCGATGGACAAGTACCGCCGCCTGCGCGAACGCGTCGCGGCGGAACTGCCCGGTGTCGTGCTGTGCGAGCCACCGGCCGCCTCCGACGCGGAACTGGGCCGCGCGCACGACCCGGCCTACATCGCACGGGCCGCGCGCGGCGAGCTGAGCACGCCGGAAATCCGCGTGATCGGCTTTCCGTGGTCACCGCAGATGATCGAACGTTCGCGCCGCTCGGCCGGCGCCACGATGGCCGCGTG
>DATCUL010000049.1:0-11123 GCA_036567405.1 Methyloversatilis sp.
GCCGACAGGATGCCGCCGGCGTAGCTCGCGCCCTCTCCTGCCGGATACAGGCCGGCCGTGTTCAGGCTCTGGTAGCTCACCCGGTCCCGCTTGATGCGGATCGGCGACGAGGTGCGCGTCTCGACACCTGTCAGCACGGCATCATGCATGGCAAACCCCCGTATCTGCCGGTCGAATGCCGGCAGTGCTTCGCGTATCGCGGTGATCGCATACTCGGGCAGCGCACTGCCCAGGTCGCCGAAGCGCACCCCGGGCGTGTAGGACGGCAGTACTTCACCCCCGTGCGACGACGACCGACCGGCGATGAAGTCGCCGACCAACTGGCCGGGCGCGCTGTAGTCGGCTCCACCCAGTTCATAGGCGCGCGATTCCCAGTGCCGCTGGAACTCGACGCCGGCCAGCGGGTGCCCCGGATAGTCCTCGGGCGAAATGCCGACCACGATGCCGGCATTGGCGTTGCGTTCGTTGCGCGAGTACTGGCTCATGCCGTTGGTCACCACTCGCCCCTCTTCCGAGGTGGCGGCCACCACGGTGCCGCCGGGGCACATGCAGAAGCTGTACACCGAGCGCCCGTTGCGCGCGTGATGCACCAGCTTGTAGTCGGCCGCGCCAAGCAGCGGATGGCCGGCGAAGTCGCCGAAGCGGCTGCGGTCGATCAGGCTCTGCGGATGCTCGATGCGGAAGCCGACCGAAAACGGCTTGGCCTCGATATACACACCGCGCCGGTACAGCATGTCGAAGGTGTCACGCGCGCTGTGGCCGACGGCCAGCACCACATGGTCGGCGGCGATGAATTCACCGCCGGCGAGCTGCACGCCGCGCACCCGGCCGTCCTCGATCACCAGATCGTCGACCCGCGACTGGAAGCGGATCTCGCCGCCCAGCGACTCGATTTCCGTGCGCATCTTCTCGACCATGCCGACCAGACGGAAAGTGCCGATGTGCGGCTTGCTCACGTACAGGATTTCTTCCGGTGCGCCAGCCTTGACGAATTCGGTCAGCACCTTGCGACCGTAGTGCTTCGGATCCTTGATCTGGCTGTACAGCTTGCCGTCGGAGAAGGTGCCGGCACCGCCTTCACCGAACTGCACGTTCGATTCAGGATTCAGCACGCGCTTGCGCCACAGGCCCCAGGTGTCCTTCGTGCGCTCGCGCACCGCCTTGCCACGCTCCAGCACGATCGGTCGGAAACCGCTCTGGGCGAGGATCAGCGCCGCAAGGATGCCGCACGGCCCCATGCCGATGATGACCGGACGCAGGGCGAGATCAGTCGGGGCCTGCGCCACGAACCGGTAGGTCATGTCGGGCGTGGGCTGGACATGCGGCACGTCCTTGAGCCGGGCAAGCAGCGCCGCTTCGTCCCTGACCTCGACGTCGAGCGAATAGATCAGGAAGATCGCCGACCGCTTGCGCGCGTCGTAGCTACGCTTGAACACGGTGAAACCGGTCAGTTCGTCGGCGCCGATGCGCAGCCGTGCCAGGATGGCGGCCCTGAGCGCCGCCTCGGGATGATCGAGCGGCAGTTTGACTTCGGTTAATCGCAGCATGCGGGGGATCGGAACGCGGGAACTGACAGAGGAGGCGACAGTTTACAGGCCGGACCGCAATATCTGTGCGCGGAAGCGATGACGACAGCTACCGGCCGACGCTGCACTGGCCGCGATCCGCGAACCATGCGACGGGCAGATCGGAGCGGGTACGGCCGGGCACCATCGCGATCGGACTTCCGCGGGCCGGACCGGCCCCCGGGAAATCACGGAGGATCAGCCGGTGATCTGCTTCAGCACGTCAGCCTTCGCGGCATCGTAGTCAGTCTGGGTGATCAGTCCGCCATCGAGCAGGGTCTTGAGTTTCGCCAGTTTCGCTTCGGGATCTTCGGATGCCGGCGCAGCGTGAACCGCTGGCGAAGTCGCACCGCGCAGCGCATCGCCCATCACCTGGCCCATGGTCAGTCCGGCACCGAGGCTGGCACCGACCCCGGCCAGTCCGCCTTCATTCTGCGCCGCCAGCGGGAGGCTGTTCGCCGCCTGGTACTGGGTGAAGGTGGCCATATTGCCAGCCATGCCGATCGAAATGCGGGTATCGAGCGCCTTCTGCAATTCCTCCGGCAGCGACACGCTTTCGACCGCAAAATTGTCGAGCGCCACGCCGTAACGTTCGAACACCGGCGCCATCGCGCCCTTCATCGTGTCCGACATCACGCCGAGATTGCCCGCCATGTCGAGGAAGGGCACGGCCGAACTGCCCAGCGTGCTGCTCATCGTCGACACCACCAGATTGCGCAACTGCATCTCGAGATCATCGACCGTATGGACGTCGCGGGTGCCGCTGATTTCGGTGAAGAACTTCCGCGGATCGGCCAGCTTGTATGAATACATGCCGAAGGCGCGCAGCCGCACCATGCCGAAATCCTTGTCGCGCAGCGTCACCGGCTGCGACGTCCCCCACTTTCGGCCGAGTTGCAGCCGGGTACTGAAGAAATAGACGTCACTCTTGAAGGGCGATTCGAACAGCTTGTCCCAGTGCTGCAGATTGGTAAGCACCGGCAGCGTGCCGGTGTTCAGCGTGTGCAGGCCGGGGCCGAACACGTCCGCCACCTTGCCCTCGTTGACGAACACCGCCATCTGCGACTCGCGCACCGTGAGCCTCGCACCGTACTGGATCTCGAAATCCTGCATCGGGTAGCGCCAGGCCAGCACACCATCGGCATCCTCGTTCCACTGCAGTACATCGACGAACTGCTTCTTGATGAAATCACCGATACCCACGATCCGGTCCTTTCAGGAAAGACATGCTGCATTGATCACCCCGACCGCCAGCAACACCGTGCCAATCAATCCACCATCTGCACCACGGCTGCCAGCGTGCCCCACATGACGGAATCGCGAACCGTCCGTTGCGCAGGATGCTCGACGCCACGGTCCGCCCTGTTGCAGCCACGGCGCATCCGCGGCCGTTGCAACATCATTACGCGACCCGATTCGTCGGTGCGCACGCACTGTAGCCGCTGCCCCATGCCACCGCAATCAGGTTCCCGCCCGGACGGAAATGACACCCGGGTACACAACACCAAACACCTATCGTCGCGGCCCCCTTATCGCCCCCTGCCACCCCGGCCTGCGAACCGATCACCGGAACGCTGCCAGCTACCTGCCGGACTACTCGGCACTACCCCCCTCCCCCTATCGGCACCTGACTGCGCACCCTGTGTGTCAGTTCTCACTGGTCGCGCCACGTCGACGCGAAGGCGCCGCCGGCCGTGCTGGCCCCGGCACGGAAGCTCACCGATCAGGCGGAGGACAGCCTGCGCGGCGACACCGTGGTGCACCGCTAAACCGCACCGTTCCAGCGCATCGTGCTGACGCGCTTCCAGGACGACACCCGGCTCAATCTCAACGCCAAACTGCCGTTCTCCACGCACGACACGTACCGCTGCCACGGGGTGCCGGTGCAAGACGGCAACCCGCGGCCGCCGCACTTCGAGATCGAGATCAGCGGACTGTCTGTGTTCGAAGAGGCCTCGTGGCGGGAAGATCGGGCAGTCCGGCTGATTCCGGAGCGAAACTGATCCGGTCCGCCTCGTCGTAGTCGGGCAGCCAGATTTCGATGCAGGTACCGCAATCGGGTCGATTGGCTGCGCGTATCCAGCCATGATGCAGGATCACTATCTCCCGGCAGATCGCCAGTCCGAGCCCGGTGCCGCCGGCTGGGCCCCGTATTCTCGACGCCCGTTCGAACTGGTCGAACAGGTGCTCAAGTTCGCCATCCGGTATGCCCGGCCCCAGATCGCTCACGCTCAGCAGGACGCCGTTGCGCCGGTTGTCAGCATGGCCGGTCAGGACAACCACGATTTCGGCCGACTGCGGCGAGAAGCGGATCGCGTTGTCCAGCAGCTTGTGCACGACCTGCGTCAGACGATAGGCATCCGCCTTGATCAGCGGCACCGCGAGGCGGTCGTCCACCCGGATGCTCACATCGCGCGCAACCGCTGCGGCTTCCATCTCCAGCGCGGCTTCCTGCACCAGTTCGGAAAAGTTGCAGGCCACGACGTTCAGCTGTATGCCGCCGGACTCGAGCCGGGACAGATCGAGCAGGTCATCGACCAGCGCGAGCAGGCGGTCACCGTTCTCCCGGATGGTTTCGAACCGCCGCCGCGTCGCCTCGGCGAGCGGTGGCCGGTCGCGCAGCGCCAGTCGGGAAAAGCCGAGGATGGCGTGTATCGGGGTCCGCAACTCGTGCGACATGCTGGCCAGGAAAAGACTTTTCGCGCGGTTGGCGTGTTCCGCCATGCGGCGGGCCGCCATGCTGTCGGACAACTGTTCCTCCACCATTTCGGCCAGGCGGTCGCGATGACGCTTGAGCTCCGTTTCGGCATGCTGACGAGCCTGTTCACGCATGCCTGCGTGCAGGATAAGTCCGAAGGTACTGACTGCGGCCTGCACACCGGCCAGAACATCCTCCGCGAACCGGCCGTCCGGCGTCGACAGCCCGATCAGGCCCACCATGCAGCCGTCGTCGATGACGGCGATGCAGACCAGCCCGCACATGCTGCCCGAGGCCGCAGCAGACGCGACGATGGCACCGGAGCTGCAACTGCCGGCATCGGTCTGCAGCGCCCGTTCGATCAGGTCCTCGCGCTCGCCGAGCCAGTCAGTCTCGCAGCAGGCCAGCAGATTGACGTGTGCCTTGCCGTGCAGGTCGCTCACCACTTCCGCCAGAAAACCGTCATCACAGGCAGACAGGTCGAGCAGGATTTCGAGCATCGATCCGAACAGCGTGTCCCCCGTTTCGCCCTGGATGAAACGGGCCTGCAACCGGCCCAGCGTGGCGAGCTGGTCGCGGCTGCGCTTGAGCGACGCCTCGGCGTCCTTGCGCTCGCTGATGTCGCGCGCAAAGCCGACCGTGCCGAGCAGTCCGCCATCTTCATCGAGCACCGGCGCCTTCCAGATCTCGTACCAGGCCGACCGGCCCGCCGACACGACCAGCGATTCGCTGCCACGCGGCGCGCGCGCGCTCAGCACCTCCAGATCGTCGGCACGGTATCCATCGGCCAGCTCCGCCGGCCACAGATCGTGATCCTGCAGACCGCGTGCGTCAGCAGGCTCTTTCAGACCACCGGCACGCGCCAGAGGGCGATTGACGGCAAGAAAGCGCAGGTTGCGGTCCTTGAGCCAGACCATGAACGGGAAATTGTCGAGCAAGGCCTGCTGGTAGCGCATGGCACGACGCAGCTCTCCTTCCATCCGGAAACGTTCGGTCATGTCCTGGACGATGCCTGCGACACGCCGTCGTCCCGCCTCATCAACCGACTCGAGCTGCCCTTCGAACAGCAGCCGGCGCACACCGTGCGGTCCGCCGATGCCGAATTCGGCCCGGTAATGCGCACCGGCCTGTGCGGTGCGCCAGGCCCGTTCCAGCTGGCTGCGGTCCTCGACGGCAACGACTTCACGTAGCTGCTCGAAGGTCTGCACCTGCGACGCCTCGACGCCAATTATCTGCAAGGCCTTTGCTGACCAGTCGAAGCGACCATCAACCAGCGACCAGTTGCCGGTACGACCCAGCGTCTGGGCGCGCTCGAGCTCCGTCGTCACCAGTTCGAGCTGACGGCGGGTGTCGTCCAGCCTAACCCCAACCGCCCACAGCGCGATGCACACCAGCAGCAATGGCACGAATACCGGAGCCAGGCCCAGACCGGTCACGCGAGTCTGTCCGGCAAAGCCGAACACGCCGGAAAAATCGGCAACCAGCAGGCCGGCCGCCAACGACGCAAGCAGATATGCCAGCCAGTGGCGGGCGAGATGCCGGGCAAACAGCAGCGTGGGCTTCATTCCGTCGCGGTAACCGGGGAACATGTCGTAACCCCGGACTGAACGGCAGCACGAGCCGATTCTTGAGGGCGAACGTCGCCTGACCGCCGTGCAGGGCGTAGAATCCGCGCCGGAAGTCCGCCGGGCAACCGCGGCGCGCAAGCGCGGAGGAAAGTCCGGGCCCCGCAGAGCAGGATGCCGGCTAACGGCCGGGCGCTATACCTCGCATGCAAGTGCGACAAAGGCGACGGAAAGTGGAACAGAAAACATACCGCCGATGGCCGCAAGGATCAGGCAAGGTTGAAATGGTGCGCCTTAGGGCGGGCGGCAACGCCGGGTAAGAGCCCACCGCGTGTGCGGCAACGCGCACGGCATGCAAAACCCCATCCGGGGCAAGGCCAAATAGGGAAGCAATGACGCGGCTCGTGTCGCTTCCGGGTAGGCTGCTCGAGCGGCGTGGCAACACGCCGCCCAGATGAATGGTTGCCGGTGCGCTCGCGCACAACAGAACCCGGCTTACAGGCGGACTTCCACTCTCGCCCCGACACGCAGCACGGCACATCCTGTCCAGCCTGTACACCGGACTCGCCACCCGCATTCCGCGCTTTTTTCTCCCCTTTTTCGTCCACTTCGTCCCACCGCGTTTCACACGGCGCGCCACTTTCTCAACAAGCACTTTCAGTTCATTTTCTATCCCATTAAAAACAAAGGGATTTTCATTGAACCCGATTGAGGAAAAGTGAGCTAAGTCCTTGTTGCGGCAATGAATTTGGCTTCATTTGTCTATTGACCAGGCCTGCTTTGAAAGCTAAAGTGGAGCAATATTGGATAGATAGTGGACAGATAGTGGGTGAAAGCATGCCCAACCACATCGACCCACGGCTTCCGAAACGCTTACACGGGCATACGCATGTTCTACGGGACGACCCGGCTCACCATGGATGACAAGCACAGGCTTGTCATCCCCGCTCGTCCGCGCAAGAAGCTGATCGATATGTGCGACGGCGAGGTGGTCATGACCGCGCGCACCCGAGAACACGTACTGCTCTATCCGCAGCCGGAATTCGAGGCGCTGCTCGCCCGCCTCGATCAACTGCCTGATCTGGACCAGGCCAGCAACGACTTCAAGCTCAGCTTCACCGCCAATGCCCGCGACGAACAGATAGACCGCGCCGGGCGCCTGCTGCTGTGCAGCGACCTGCGCGAACGTGCCGGTCTGACCCGCAGCGTGATGCTGGTCGGTCGCGGCAACCGCTTCGAACTGTGGGACGAAGAACGCTGGAACGACGAGGCACGTGCGCGCGACGAACGCGAAAAGGCGGCAGTCCTGCCGCCCCAGGTCATCGCCGGCTTCAGGCTCTGACATGGAGCACATCCCCGTACTGCTCGCCGAATCGCTCGATGCGCTGGCGGTGCGTCCCGACGGCTGTTACGTCGACGGCACCTTCGGTCGCGGCGGCCACAGCCGCGCGCTGCTGGCCCGGCTGGGACCGACCGGCAGGCTGATCGCGCTGGACCGCGACCCTGCGGCGATCGCCGCAGGACGGGCCATCGCCGATGCCCGTTTCACGCTCGTGCATGCGCGCTTTGCGGAACTGGAACAGGTTCTTGAAGAACTGGGCGTCGATGCGGTGGATGGCGTGCTGCTCGACGTCGGCGTGTCGTCGCCCCAGCTCGACGACGCGGCAAGAGGAATGAGTTTCAGGCAGGACGCACCGCTGGACATGCGCATGGACACCAGTCGGGGCGAAACAGTGGCGCAGTGGTTGGCGCACGCAGAAGAAGCAGACATCAGGGAGGTCATCAGGGACTATGGCGAAGAACGGTTTGCTTCAGCGATTGCAAAGGCGATTGTTGCTGCTCGGAGCGAGCGGCCTGTCAACACAACATGCGAGCTTGCCCAGATCGTGGCGTCCGCTGTCCGCACGCGCGAGGCGGGCCAGCATCCGGCGACGCGCAGCTTTCAAGCTCTACGGATTTTCATCAATAAGGAGCTTGAAGAGCTATCGCTAGTGCTGCCGCAGGCACTGGCCGCACTGGCACCTGGAGGTCGTCTGGCGGTGATTTCCTTCCATTCGCTGGAAGACCGCATCGTCAAGCGCTTCATGGTGGATCAGGCAACGCCGCCGCAGCCGCCGCGCGGCCTGCCGCTGCGTGCCGACCAGTTGCCGCAGCCGACGATGAAGCTGGTTGCACGCATACGCGCCGGCGCCGAAGAGGTCCTGCGCAATCCGCGCGCACGCAGCGCCACGCTGCGCGTGGCCGAGAAGGTGGCCTGACATGCTGCGATTCCACTTCGTCCTGATCCTGCTGGTACTCGCGAGCGCCATCGCACTGGTGTCGTCGCAGCACCGTTCGCGCACGCTCCACACGCAGCTGGAACGCGAGCACGAGCGGATGCGCGTGCTCGAAGTCGAGTGGGGACAGCTGCAGATCGAACAGGGCTCGCTCGCCGCGCACGCACGCATCGCCGACCTGGCCGAAAGCAAACTCAAGATGCACGCGCCGGAGCGCAACCACGTGATGGTGGTCGACACTGCCGAGGGTGAACAATGAAGTTCGCACACAATCCGCTGCTCGCGGAGCTGCTGCCGGCCTGGCGCGCGCGCGCCATGCTGATCGTCATGATGGTGCTGTTCGGCGGGCTGGTCGCGCGTGCGTTCTGGCTGCAGGCGGTCGACAACGCGTTCTACCAGCGCAAGGGCGAGGAACGCTTCTCCAAGGTGCTGCCGACACCGGCTTCGCGCGGCCGAGTACTCGACCGCAATGAACAGGTGCTGGCGATGAGCACTCAGGTGTCCGCGATCGTGGCCGAGGCGCGCCCGACCCGTGCCGACGCCAAGGCCAACTCGCGCGACATCGGCGCCGAGAAACTGACGCCGTCGCAGATCCGGCAGCTGGCCGATCTGCTCGGCATGGATCATCGTGAAATCGAACGCAAGATTCCCGACCAGCGCGGGCGCGGCTATCTCAAGCATCAGGTGACGCCCGAAGTCGCGCAGCAGATCATGGCGCTCAAGCTGCCCGGCATCCGCACCGAGCCCGAATATCGTCGCTACTATCCGCACGGCGAAGTCAGCGCCCATGTGGTCGGATTCACCGGCAGCGATGACAACGGCCTCGAAGGCATAGAACTGGCGATGAACCGGCCGCTGACCGGCCAGCAGGGCTCGCGCCGCGTGATCACCGACGCCCGGCGCAATGTGGTCGAGGACATCGAGACACTGCAACCTCCGCGCGACGGCGGCGACGTGCGGCTGGCTATCGACACCCGGCTGCAGTTCCTGGTGCACAGCCGGCTCAAGCAGGCGGTGACCGAACACAAGGCACGCGCCGGCAGTGCTGTCGTGCTGGACGCCCGGACAGGCGAAGTGCTGGCGCTGGCGAACTGGCCGACCTACAACCCGAACAATCGCGCCCAGCTGAGCGGCGCGCCGCTGCGCAACCGCGCCTTCACCGACACCTATGAACCGGGATCGACCATCAAGCCCTTCGTTGCCGCCATGGCACTCGAGGCTGGCCGTTTCACGTCAGACAGCCTGATCGACTGCGCCGGCAAGCTGTATTTCGGGAAGTACTCGATCGGCGACGCGCACTCGCACGGCACGCTCAGCCTGGCCGAAGTGATCCAGAAGTCGTCAAACATCGGCATCGCCAAGGTGGCCGCACAGTTCAAGCCGTCGGAGATGTGGCACATCTACGATCAGGTCGGCTTCGGCTCGCCGCTCAAGCTCGGTTTCCCGGGCGAGGCTGGCGGGCGCCTTCGTCCGGCTGCGAACTGGAAGCCGGTCGAGCAGGCGACGATGGCCTACGGTCATGGCATGTCGGTCACGCTGATGCAGATGGCTCACGCCTACACTGTGTTCGCACGCGATGGTGATCTGATTCCGCTGTCGCTGACCCGCGTCGACACGCCCCCGATCAATGGCCTGCAGGTCTTCTCGGCACAGACGGCGCGGGAGGTGCGTCACATGCTGGAACTCGCCGCCGGCCCCGGCGGCACTGCCCCACAGGCGCAGGTGCCCGGCTATCGCGTCGCCGGCAAGACCGGCACTGCCCACAAGCTGGAAGGCGGCGCCTACGCGAACAAGTACATCGCCTCCTTCGTCGGTTTCGCACCGGTGTCCGATCCGCGCTACATCGTCGCGGTGATGATCGACGAACCGTCGAATGGCGTGCATTACGGCGGCCAGGTGGCCGCACCGGTGTTCTCGGACATCATGAATTCCATGCTGCGTGCCAGCGGCATCGCTCCGGACATGCCGGCGCCACCGCTGCAGATGGCGCGCAATACCGCAATCGTCAAGGAGGGTATGTGAGTACTGTGGTGATCGCACAGGTGCGCGATGCGCTGTCCCGACACGGCATCGTGCCACGCGCGCTGCGTTCGGATTCCCGCAAGGTCAATCCCGGCGACCTGTTCGTGGCAATGCCTGGCGAACGCACCGACGGCAGCCAGTACATCGGTTCGGCCATCGCGGCCGGTGCCTGTGCCGTGCTGTGCGAAGCCGGATCCGCCCCGTCGAACGCCGGGGTTCCAGTGATCGAGGTCCAGTCGCTACGCAACCATGCCGGTGCCATCGCCGACGCGCTGCTCGACCACCCCTCCTCCGCCCTGCACGTGATCGGCGTCACCGGCACCAATGGCAAGACCTCGGTCACCCACTGGATCGCGCAGGCCATGCAGGCACTGGGCACCAGATGCGGCGTGATCGGCACGCTGGGCAACGGCCTGCCCGGTCAGCTGTCCGAATCGCCGAACACAACGCCTGATGTCGTCAGCATCCACCAGACGCTGGCCGACCTGAGGGACGCCGGTGCGCGCGCCTGCGCGATGGAAGTGTCGTCGATCGGCCTCGATCAGGGGCGCATCGACGCGGTGCGCATCCACACCGCGGTATTCACGAACCTGACGCGCGACCACCTCGACTATCACGCCGACATGCAGAGCTACGCCGCGGCCAAGTCGGCACTGTTTTCGCACCCGGGTGTGGTGGCGGCAGTGATCAACACCGACGACCTGACCGGCCGCACTCTGGTCAAGCAGTTCGCATCGCAACTGGCGGTCATCGCCTGCGAATTCGAGCGTGATGCACCGCCCGCACCTTCGGTACTCAGTGCCGAAAATCCGGATCTGGCGCAGGGCATCGCCTTCGATCTCGCGCTCGATCTCAAACTCGGCGGCAGTTCGGTGCGGGTCGATACCGCGCTGGTCGGCCAGTTCAACGTGCAGAACCTGCTGGCCGTCGCCGGCAGCCTGCTGCACGCCGGCGTGCCGATGGCCGACATCGCGCGCGCACTCGGCACGCTGACGCC